>SDNM01000074.1 GCA_004524385.1 Promethearchaeota archaeon | reverse complement strand
TATTAATTCAATGGATCAAAAAGAACGAGAAGATTTCAAAAATTAAAGAGTGGAATCATTCTTTGGTTCAATGGATCAAAAAAAGGTGACCATAAATAGCTCTCAAGAAAATAAGAAGAAAACTTAAGAATGTTTTTAAAAACAAAGAGATTAATCCAGAACTTAAACTAGCTCGAATAAACTTTGTAATTGGGACTCTTTTTGCGGTGATTATTACATTTTTTCTTTTATTTGTAGAAATATGGCATTTAATTATAATTCCTGGCTTGGTTGCCGGAATATTTAATAAAAAGATGAAACGTGGAATATATAGTGGAGCTTTAGGAGTTACTTTAGTCTGGTTAATTTACATGACATTAGCTATTCTTACTCGAAATGCTTATGCTAATTTAGATCAATTTGCGGGCTTAATTTTTGGTGAATTAGGGTACGGATGGATTCTTTTTATAATGATCTTGTTATTTGGAACATTATTTGGAGCCCTGGGTGGAGCAATTGGAAGCGGCCTTGTGATCTTTATTGACCTTAAACAAATGGATCGAGTGGATAACACTCAACCTCGAGAGGAGAGATGAATCAAAAATTTTAGGTTTAAAATATTAAAAGAAAAATATATTTAGGTCTATTCTTTTAAATAAAATGATGATGGAAAATAATTTAAAAAAATCTGGCAATTTAGATGAAGATACCTTAAAGAAAGTTATATCAGGCACTACAACCGTAGGTTTAATTGCTAAAGAAGGGGTTGTAATTGGCACAGAGTCTCAAGCGACAGCAGGTTACACGGTTGCTACGAAGCAGGCGCAAAAATTATTTGAAATCAATAAGTATACTGCCGCTACAATATCTGGTGGTGTTGCCGATTGCCAATATGTAATTAATCAAATAAAAGCATTATCCAGATTGAAACAAGTAGAGGAAGGGCAAGTTCCTGAACCTAAATACGTAGCAAATACCACAAGAAACCTACTCTTTTCAGGACGGTCTTATTTTCTCTCACTGATGATTGTAGGCGGGTATTCCCTTAAAGAGAAGAAGGGTGTGCTTTACGGAATAGATTTATTAGGCACTCTTTTTGAAGAAGATAAATATATCTCTTTTGGCTCCGGGTCTCCTTTTTCTTTGGGCGTATTAGAAGCAGATTGGAAGAAAGATATGTCGGTCTCTGAAGGGATAGATTTAATAAAGACATGTATTTCGGCGTCAAGAGAAAGAGATGCTGCTTCAGGGTTTAAGATACAAATATCTACCATAGATAAAGATGGCTATAATCAAATTCAATAAATAATTTGGATTTTAAAATTTTACTCTTTATTTATTTCTACGAGAATTTGGAAAAATTCTTTATTAAAATAAATAAAACCGTCTAGATCGTTATTTCCAGCACTCATAATTGTCCAAATTAAGTTTTTAAAAAGCTTAAATTCATTTAAATGTTTCATATTATCCGTATCTACGCCACTTGGAGAGGAACCAGCCGGATGGGAATGAAAAATGCTAATGAGCCGTTTATTATATTTTTCCGCAGCCGTTTTATATATTTCATTTAATTCTTCAATATTATCTATTAAGAAGGCCACAGTAGATTTATTGGTAGATTCAATACATTCAAACCTTTGCCCTAAATAATGATATTCAAATCCATGTTCTACTTTTTTTTCAATAATTTCACCAAAAATTAGACCACATGCTTCGTAGGGGCTGGCATTTTTCACACATGTACTTAATTTCTTAAAAATCTCATCATCTATGATGAATTTAATATCTTCCAATAATTTCATATTATTCCCTAATTAACGTATATTAAAATAATGTTAACGCAGCATTTACTGCGGCTAACCTTGCCTTTTTAAAATTTGCCCCTAATCCAATAATTACTACATCGTTAGGTTCTAATTTTGAATCTAATTTATTGATTTCTCCTTTAAAATATTTGTAAACCTTTTCGTTAACGATTGAATCAGCCCGTTCTGTATTGACATCATAACCAGATGGAAAAACTAATTGTTTTCCATCATAAACAAGACATGTTGCCCCAAGACCACCAACTTTTATAGCAGCATCTCTCTGCTCTATACCGTTAGTCAATTTATCACCATAGTTCTTGACTTGACAGAAGCATACTTTATTATTTTCCATATCGATAATCGTTTCCTGTAAAATTGAAAGATCACCCTCTTTGATAAAAGGAATCTTCTGTTTTATTTTCTCCAAGAATATTAACCCTTCCTTAGTCAAAACGTGCCCCTTCCTTATATTTTCATCTAAAACCGAAATAAAATTAATATTTTTATTCAATCTCTTAATAAGAGATTTGGAGGTTCCCGAACCGATTAATAATTCCTTCTCAAGACGATATCTACCAATTCCATCTCGATTCTCTCCAAATATAAATATTGCTAAAATAACGTGAACAATCTCAAAGGAAGGTTTTATCGTTTCACTCTTAAATAGCTCTTCTAGTTCTTCAAGGATTTTAGACATTAATAACAGTACAGTTTTTCTTTATTCTAATTTATATCAAACAAGGAAAATTAAAAAATGTAACAATTATTATTTTTTTTTCAGACTTATCGCCTTCTGTGGACATTTGGGGACGCAAATACCGCAGCCCATGCACTTAATGGAATTAAAACGCAATCTACCATTAACTATTTTTCTTGCTCCAAAATAACACCTTGGCTCGCATTCTCCACAATTTTTACATATATTTAAATCCGTCTCCGCAATGAAATCGCTTTTAATCATCTGGGGAGATCCACCCTTTAGAAAATTACTCATTGTCATACAACAACAAGGGCAGCAATTACAAATTACATAATAAAATTGCGGACTGGGGAAATAAATAAGTTGGTGAACTAACCCTCTATCATCGCACTCATTCAATAATTTTATTATCTCTTCTTTAGAGATTCTTTTTAGGTTCTCTGATCTTCCAGGGATTTCGTATAAAGATTTGCCAAACCCTATATGAAAACAAGTATAGAGAGGATGATCGCAATTAGGAGCATTATATTTCCTCTGAACCGATCTACAATAACACCAACTTACACCAACTACCTTTGAACGAAGAATTATTTCTAAGATTTCCTGGGTTGGTAGAAATCGAGTATCGACTGAAATATTCCGATTTAACGGAACCACTTTGCTACCCCACCTGCCTTTCAAAATAGACCTACTTAGCCAAGCAATTGAATATTTATTAAATTTCTTGCTAATTCTTCTAAGAAATTCTAGTATAGAAACCTCAAATAGACCAAATAAACTAGATAAGAGCTTTCCAAATTGAGGAAATCTTTTAAAAATTTTGTCAATCTTGGATTTGAATTTATTTGGTGAAGGTTCCATTATGAAAATCGAAGAATTTTATTATAATGTATGATTTAATAAAAATATTTTAACCTATTATAATGTAGCTTTTTATTATTTTATATTTTTTCTAAAACAAAATGATTTTTATTAAGTCACAGATAATATAAAAATTCGTAAATCAGCGTATTGGAATTTAATTATCTTTGCTTTTATTATCTCATTTTAAGCCAAATTGTTGAATTAATATCCAATTATGAATCATCATAGCAATTTGGATTCAATTTTTCACAAATCTAAAAATCTGGCGGAAACTCACGAACTTACGAAATTGCACCAGATTGATCAATTAATATGATCTGATTTTTGTCGTAATATTTTTTTCATTTTTTTCTTCATAAATTTATGATAATATCAAAATCTTTAAATACATATTTGATCTTCATTTATGTAACAATTAAAATAAAAATTAAACCTAAAAAAAAAAAAAAATAAAAAGTGGAGGAATGAATTAGTATGGCAGGTAGAGATTATATCAGCTGGAGTCCAATTAGACGCCTTATGAAACACAATGGAGCCATTATTGTTGCTCGGGATGCAGTAGACGAATTAGTTGATTGGATGGGATCCTCAGCTGAAAAAATCACAAAAACAGCGTTGTCCTTAACAAAACATGCAAAAAGAAAGAAAGTTACAAGGGACGACATACTTTTAGCAATTAAATACTTCTAAGCGTTTGATCTATAAGATCAAGCAACATATAATATAATTATTTTTTTTTTTTCCTTATTCTTAATAACAACACATTTAAATGATTTAATAAGTCTATTTCCATTCTAAAATCTACGACTTGGAACGGAGGCACCTAAACATTGCTTTAGTCGTTTACTTATGGACCTTGCCTTTTATTTTTTTTTATTATTTTAATAGGATATTAATTAACTTTTTTTTTAGAAAAATTATATTTAACTATTAGAACAGATATATTTATTATAAGAAAACCTAATAACTAATTTAAGAATAGATTAAAATAAAAGAAAATTATTTCATTGATTGGATTTTATCTATGAGTCGTAATAATCCTTATAAACCCGAAAAAATCAAACTTACCCTCCACAAGAAAATAATTTGGTTAATTTCAATGATCGGATGTGGTATTTACGCTATAATTGTGATTTTTATCTTATTATCCAATCAAATACCTGTATCTGTGAAATTAATTACGATCATTAGCTACATGATAATTGGACCATTAACCATCTACATATTATGGATATTATTTTATATTTGGAAAACAAAAAATTATCCTCCAAGTGAAAAATTAGTCAATGGCCGTAAACAATACTTATTAATGCTTTTCCTTATTGGAATTTGCGTACTTAATTTCGCAGCATATTGGAATTCGGGAATCATGGATCTCTGGCTTCTTGCCGCAAATGGTGTTTATTATTTTACAAAAGACGAAATTTTAGCTGTAGTATTCTATAATGTTGGTGCTATTGGGATTACACCCGCATTTGTGGAAGAATTTTTGAAATCTCTTCCCAGTATCTTAGCATTTTTCATTGTATTGCAGAGGAAAAGGAATTCCGAACAAAAGGGTAAGGGCATGCTTGGAAACGAATTAAATGGATTTTTGTTTGGGTTGATAATAGGAATAACATTTGAGATATTAGAACTTATATCTTATCTTGGATTTACTATTTTATATGGTGGAAATGCATTTGATATTTATCTTCAGGTAACTATTAGGAATTGGGCTCCAATCCACATATTAGGTGGTTCAATTGGAGGATTTGCGGCAGGCAGAGCAGAAAGACTTCGATTTGAGCGAGGAGAAGAGAACCATCCAATGGGAAGTCAATTCATAAAATTTTTAAAGCGATTCATCCCTCTTTGGCTCATCCCCGTTTCTATACACTTTCTATGGAATACTTCTTCCGTCTGGATTCTACTTTACGTTTATACCATTAACGCCCAAGGTACAGATTTAGATTTAATCCTTCAAATTATTGTATATGTAGTATTAAGTTCTTTGTCTTTTGCTTTACTGCTAGGCTTTTTAAGGCGAGCAAATAAAATTGCAAAAAGAACTTATCGTTGCCCCGAAACAGGTATTATTGTTGTTAATGAAGATGTTATATGTACATCGTTTAATGATAGTTATCATTCTGAATATACCCAATTCTCACAAAAAAAACCTGCTAAATTTTGCACTAATTGTGGTCATCCAGTTACGATTAATGCCCGCTTTTGTATGAATTGTGGATTTAATATAGGACACTTCAATTCACCACCAATTACTTTATCACCAATTCCTACAAAACTCTATGATGGGCTTACAATCACTCTCTTTATTATCTCTATAGCAGCGGCTATAGTTTTTCTCATAATTGAGTTATTATTATTTGTTTTAAATCTATTAATGTCTGGACCTGAAATATTATTTCTCCTAATTTTTCAGACAAGTATAGCATTTTTAACTATAGGATTAATAATATATGCTGTCATACGTCTTTTAATGTTAATAAGAGAGTATGATGGAAGAAAGAGTATCTTGTATTGGTTGATCTTAATTTTTAATTTAATCGGAATGTTTGGAATTTGTCTTATATATGGCATAGTTGGCTTGTTGTATGCGCCAATTTATCTTAGTATTCTTACTATAGGATTAATTATCCTATTTTTATTCGGAGCGGTAACTCTTCTCATTTTTATGATATTTGTAATATTAAAGGGACAACAAACATTCCAATACCAAAAAATCGTTTAAAAGTTAATGAGGAGATAAAAAAAAAAGGTGATTAACAATAAAAATTCATGACAAATTTCAAAAGGGTGTAGAAACCGTTTTTTTTAAGGGAAAATCTACAAAAAGAAGCCGAAAACTTAGCTTTATTTTAGGAAATTTATTTTTAATGGTTTTTTTATATGGAATTATCATAATGCTTATTTTGTACACTTGGACGGGTAGTTTATATCCTGAAGGTACAGGTTATAGATTAGATTTTCTTGGTGAAAATTTTACTCCATTTGTTCCAGAAATGGCCATTTTCTATATTTTTTTATTTTTTCCAATGTTAATTCTAACTTTAATCTATTTCGGTTTTCTTGATGAAGAGAAAGGTTACGGTTTAGGATGGTCTATCGTGATAATGAATGCAATCGCAACTATTATCTATATTATTTTTCCCGTATCAACTTACTGGTGGAGACAAGAGCTTTTGGCTAATAAAATTGAAGGCAATTTTTTTGCAGATTTAATATATTTCTATTACACGCACGAGACAAGCTTCAATTGCTTACCAAGTATGCATGCTGGAATGTCGACTATTTGTTTCTTCACTTGGTATCAGTACTATAAAATAAATCCAACTTTTAAGAGAAAAATTATAGCAATTATTGCTTTAATCATAGCAGTTGGAGTTGTGCTATCAACATTATTTGTGAAACAGCACTACATAATTGATGAGATTGCTGGAGTTGCATTAGCTTTTGCTGTTGGAATGATTGTTTTTAGACGATCTAGCGGTTGGAATCCCTCTGAAATTTCAAATCAAACCTAAATTCTTGATATTCATAAAATAATATTTTAAGTACATAATAATAAAATATTGTTCAAAAATGGGAAAAAATAAGAATAAAACTGGAAGATCTGTAAGATATGTAAATATGCTTAAAAGACTTTATCGTCATGCTGATTTTTTAGCAAAATTAACCAAACTATCATTTATCCAAAAGCGTATTGAAAAATCAACAGTGAACGATGAGATGATTTATCTAACAAAAGATAAAATAATCCCTATAAATCAAGAAGTTGGAAAACCAACAGACATGGTTTTACCTTCAGAAGTAGTTGAATATTTCGTTAATAAAACAAAATATCATTGGATAATGAATTTTTGTATTTGTAGAGATTCATTGAAATGTGAAGATTATCCTAGACAATTAGGGTGCCTATTTATGGGTGAACCTGTGGTAGGAATTAATCCTGCATTTGGGAG
>SDNM01000073.1 GCA_004524385.1 Promethearchaeota archaeon | reverse complement strand
CAAAATCTTTTTGTCCAGGACTTAAATCACGAATATAATTATTAAATTCTAATTGATTATCCAAAATACGTATATTAAAAGTGTAATATTCATTAATGTAAGAAATTACCTCTTCAATTCCATGTGTCAATCCAAATGATGTTTTAATTTGATTTGAATCAACATATTTTTCTTGCTCTAATTGTTTGAATAAGACTCTCTCGATGGTGTTAATGAATTTTTTCCAAATTATCGATAAGATTATTATTAATTTTGAGAGTTCCATCATTTTAATAAGGGTTCGATTGGAATCCTCACTTAATATTTCATTTAGTTTAGAGTTTATAAAAGAATAGATTGGGATAGGATTATAATTTATTAGCCAAGAATATATATCGAGAACATAAACCAACCAAAATGTTGTATTTATTTTTCCATCTATTTTTTTAAAACTAAAACCGCCATTTTCTTTTTGAAATTGATGAAGATATTGAAGAGCTTTTTCATTAACATTAGAATCAAGATCCAAAAGCTTAAAACATAACAACTTGAAAACCATCAATGGATCTCGCTTTTTATCAGTTAAATAGGAGCGAAACGAGTCTTTACTTAATCTTGTATCTATTCCTACAAGCCTTAAAATCTCCAATGCGAAATATAGTGTTCTTGCCGATGATGTCTTTTTGCAAATTTCGCAATCTTCAACAAAACAGTGTAAGAATCTATCACCTTTATTGTGAGGGTGGACAAAGTCTTTAATTTCTCGGGCGACCTGGTTTTGTCCCTTTGAAGCTAGAAATTCATTCAAAACTCCTAATAATTTCATGCTTGCTAAAGCAAAATAAGTGGACCAAATATCCGGTTCTTTTTGATTTGAATAGGGAGAAAATTTAAATCCTAATTTATCATTCCCTTTTGAAAATTTACATTTTTTAATATAATCATATAATTCTTTCTTATTTTCTTTCTTATCCTCTTTCAAATACTTTCTTAATAAGAGGAAATAGTAAACATTTTCGAGGTTGAGGGGTCTTTCATTTAGGATATTTTTATTAAAAAATTGATAAAATTTTATGACCTCATCGGAATTACTAATATAAAATGGTCCAATCTCCCTACTTTTCACTGAAAAAAAGGATTTAAACGGTTCTTTCTTAAATATCGTAAGATAAGGGTATAATGATTTTCCTTTAATTAAGTCTTCCTTAAAAATAAAACTCTCTTTTATCACTTATCTAAAAAACCTCGTAAAAATTATATCACTATAACTTTAAAATATTAATGATGATACGCTCTTTTATTTTTATGTTTCCCCCACTTATTCTTATGTAAATAATAACATTATTTTAATACCAATTACTTTACTGCAAAATAACAATTATTAAAATAAAGTAATAATTTCAGATTGTTATAAATTTTTATATTCCTCCAGTGAATTTGAATGGTTTCAAGGAGAATTACCGATTTAGAATATGCGATAAGGGATGTTGCCGTTGTTGCCAATGAAGTTGCAAAGAGTGGCAGAAAAGTCTACCACCTAAATATTGGGGATCCAGTAAAATACGATTTTAAGACACCTAAATATATTTCACAAGCTTTAGCCAATGCGACGTTTAAGGGCCAAAATTTTTACGTTGATTCTTTGGGCGTATACGAGCTTCGCGAAGAAATTAGCAAACATGAAAATCATAAAAACAAGTTAACAATTACAGCTGATGATGTGTTAATTACTTCTGGTGTTACTGAGGGAATCCTCTTCGTTATTGCAGGTTTAATTGAGAAAAACAAAGAAATATTAATTCCTGGACCATCATATCCAGTTTATATTAATTACGCTAAGTTTTTTGACGGTATCCCCGTTGAATATGAACTTGACGAAAGTAACGATTGGGACCCTAATATCGACGATTTAAGAAAGAAAGTAACGGATAAAACACAAGCTATCTTATTAGCCTCCCCAAACAATCCAACTGGAGTAGTTTATAGCAGTAAAAAGATAAAAGAAATAATAGACATTGCCGGAGAATATGACCTGCCAGTTATATCAGATGAAATATACGATCAGATTATCTATGAAAAAGAATTTACATGTCCCGCATCCCTTAGTAAAGATGTTCCCATAATAGGAATGAATGGCTTTTCAAAAGCTCATCTTGCTACTGGATGGAGAATCGGTTATCTTTATTATCACGACCCCGAAGATAAACTTAATGAGTTGAAAGAAGGCTTACAAAAAATGGCGCGAGCAAGATTATGCGCAAATTCTATAGCACAATTCGCAGCCATAGAAGCTTTAAAAAATCCAGGACATCATACTGATGATATGGTCAAGAAATTAAAAGAAAGACGTGATTATTCCTATAAGAGACTACGACAAATCGAAGGCATCTCATGCATTAAGCCAGAAGGAGCTTTTTATTTATTTCCGAAAATAGATTTCAATGAATATACTCAATGGAAGAATGATAAGGAATTTATAATAGATCTGGTTAGAAAAACAGGAATCTGCGGCGTTTATGGGTCTGGTTTTGGCAATTATGGTAAAGACCATATAAGGCTTACTTTTTTACCGGATTTAGAAATTTTGGAAACTGTCTACAATCTCCTTGAAGACTTTTTAAAATAAAACCTTTAAATTTCGATAAAAGATGTTAAAAAAAAAATAAAATTTAACGAGCAAAACGCTCGTATACTATTATTTACCTAATAAATCTGCTTCAGTTGGTTTTTGAAGAATATCTAAGAGCTCGTATTCAGTTATCATTTGGAGAATTCCCAAAACCATTAAATCGTGCTCGTACAGCTCGTTTGAGTCACTTAGGTTACGCCAGCAAAAGGGGCATTCGGTTGTTAAGATATCGGCACCTACCGCATTAGCTTCATCACATCTTAGACTTGCTGTCCTTAATGAGAAATCGGGATAACCTGCTCGTACTCCTCCGCCGGCTCCACAACACATTGAATTAAGTTTAATACGATACATTTCTTTAAATACGATTCCGACATCTTCTTCAAGTTTTTTGAGGATAATTCTCGGGATTTCAAACCATTCATCGATTTTTTGTTTAATTTTCCTGCTGTCAAACATAAGATTTTTAGATTCTTTAATCATTTCTTGTTCCATGTCTATAGCGAAATGTCTTCCTGTGTGGCATGGATCGTGATATGTTACCACTTTACCCTTAAGTTCGGCATTTGGTTTGAATTTAATCTTCTTATCTTGAATTAATTTGGCAACTAACTCAAAGGCATGTTGCGTTTTGAAGGGAAGCTTTTCTCCTTCAGCCATCCATTTAGGATAATCAATTGTAAAGGTTCTATAACAACCCGCGCAAGAGAAATATACCTTTTTTACATTTTTAAATGCTTCAAGGTTCTTTTTCATTAATGTTTGAGCTGTATTAACTTCACCAATTCTAAAGAATGGGCTTCCACAGCAAACTTCATCTTCTATTAATGTAAAATTCATGCCTAATTGCTCAAATAATTTTGCTGTTGCGATAGCGACTTCTATTTGTCTATAGCTTGCGGTACAACCAACGTAATAAGCAATCTTTGCGTCCTTATTATTAACAAACTTATCTAAGCCCGCATCTTTTGCCCATTTAAAGCGTTCATCTGCAGCACCACCATAAGGATTGTTTCTTTCTTTAACTAGTCCGTCCACTAAAGCGTGCTTATCTATTAAGGGAACTCCTGATTCTACACAAGCAGCCCGTAAGGATTCAATTATATCTACCGTAGGGATCTTATTTTCACATTGCGCAGAACATTGACCGCATGTGATACATGGTAAAATCACATCTCTTACTTCTTCAGTAAATTCTAAATCACCAGATAAAATTGAGCGAGCAATCCAAATTTTCCCTGCATTCCAAAAAGCTTCCCATCCATATTCTATACCTGCGGGGCAGGAGTCTACCATCCCTTCATATAATACAGTGCCTTGTTTTCCTTTAAATTCACCAATACCTTTTCTACTAGGTTCTCCAGAATAAGCAAATCTGCATGCTTTACAGTGTATACATTTAAATATCTCTTTTTTCAATTCATTTAATCTATCCATTCCAGTTTTAGCCATTTTTTTTTCACCTCTTTTTTTATGGAAGAGCAAGTCTTCCTGGATGCATTATCATATTAGGATCTACTAACTTTTTAAACGCTCTTAAATATTTCCAATACATACCTGCTTGGTAATACGCTTGAATGTGGATAAATGGATCAGGTCTGTAATTAAGCCATCCCCTCTTCAATGAATATTCCGTTGTCACAGCGTTTAGATCTTGTACTTTTTCGAAGTCCTCATCCTTAGTAGAATCAAAGCAAATGATTGGCATACAAATTGCTTGTCTACATCGTTCAATGCTCGCAATCCACATTACTGGAGGGATATCGCGTTTCTCCATTTCTGCATTATACATCTCAGCAAATTCTGCACACTCATTCCAAGGAGTATACCAAGTAATAAATAAGAAACCTGCGTCCCAAAAACTATAAGGTACTGCGATTTTATTTGGCTTTTTCATTCTACTAGCTATTTGTTTAGGATGCAATTCCCATGGTTTCATAGCAGCACCATCCTTAGCACGATTCTTTTTGAAATCTTCTGCCATCGAATTTATTCGTTTCACAACATAATCCAATTCCTCTTGAGTTTGAGCCCAGCACTCCCAATTCATCCACCATTCCGGAATTCCAATTTCCTTAAAGAATTCATATTCATGTGGAACTTTATCCTTAGGCCAACGTGTCATAACAAGGGGATAATTACCTCCCTGAACCATTACGGTGTTATGGCTGATTCCGAATTCTTGGTGACCCACTTCAAGAGTTAGGTCCTGCATATCATAAGGATTTGACATTCCCCACGCTACAACCGTTTTATGCTTAGGATGAGGATAAATTTTTACTGCGGCTTTTGTGACAACTCCGAGAGCTCCTTGGCTTCCCATTAAAAACGACCACATGTCTGGACCAATACCAAATTTGTAGAAAGGTTTTGCAAAAGGAAGCGCCCAAGAACCTGTTCTTACAACATCTCCGTTAGGAAATACGATTTCTGCACACATAAAGTTATCTCCTTGAGGTCCTACACTTGACGTATAGAGAGAGAATCCTCTATCAATTGCATCACCCATTACAGTCGCAGCGGGAGGAGCCCCGTCAGCTATAGGTGGAGCCCAATCAGGATGATATTTCTCCATATAAGCCCATAGACCCCCGTTAGTGACACCAGGCTCAACGATTGCGTATCGATTCGCCTCATCGATTTCTAATATCCTATTCATTCTACCTAAATCTAGTAAAACGCCTGCTGGTTTAATTGTTGGACACGCAAAACCACCAGAGAGACCCCCAGAAATAGGACTTACTGCGATCTTTTCTGCTGAACAATAGATTAATATTTTGCGTATCTCTTCCGTGTATTTTGGTCGTACTACAATATCTGGGATTTGACTTTCTAAACCCATTACCGATTTAGCCAGATAAGAAGCGGTGATTGCTTTATTGTTGGAGGCATAATTCTTTCCCACTATCCCAATCATTGCTTCTAAATCTTTCTCATCGGGTGCCTTATACGACATAATTATTCATACCTTTATTTTATTTGTATTTTATGTATTATAATAAAATTTTTATTATTTTGAAAAATTAAATACTGAATTTTAATTTTTCTTAAAAGAATTTCATAAAAAGAAAGACTTTTTTTTATAAAATTATTGTTCAATTCTTAAAAATAATTAACATAAAATACAAAAATATTATTCAACGTTAGATAAATTTATTGCTAATTTTAGATTTTACAAACCAGCATTCTTTAAAATTAGTCTAATTAATGTATTGAATAAGACCTCAACATTTTCCCCCGTTTTAGAAGAGCATTCAATATAATCATAAAAATCATGGGATTTTGATATACTCATCGCTTTTTCAATAGAAATAGTTCTCATTTCCTGAAGATCTGATTTTCCTCCAACCATTATAATTGGGATCTGTTCTCCAGCTGTACTGTTTTTAAAAATATTAAGCCATTCACCTATATTATTCAAGGTTTTCTCTCGAGTGATGTCATACATGAAAATACAACCAGATGATCCACGTAAATAAAAAGGTAACATAATTTTAAATCGTTCCTCACCTACTAAATCCCATATCTGCAATGAAATCTTTATATCATCTACTACTAGTTTTTTCATATTGATATCAACTCCCATTGATTTTTCCATATCTTTTCCAATATCTTTTTGGAACTGGTCATTTAGATATCGAGAAATTAAAGAGGTTTTCCCAACTCCCGTATCTCCAAATATGCAGATTTTAAAAGCATAATCCGATGAAATGGTTATCCTCCAAGAACCCTTAAATTGTAATTATATTTCTAATATTGATTTTTATTTAAAAATTTAATATTTATTGAAAATAATCATTGTTTTTAATAACATTTTGATGTCCATATTTGTTATATTTGAAATAATAACTCTGGTTGAAAATACTGCTATTAATAAAAAATCTCCTTCGCGATGCCTTCAATTGGCGTAAAAACATTCAAGTTTCTATCCCAATCCTCAAGAATATTTGAATATATTGTTTCAATTTTATTAATAAATTTACTCAATAAAATTTTAAGGGATTCTAACTCTTCCTCACATATTAAAACCCCATAAATAAATTTCCCAGGTTGGAAGATTAGAATTTTTTCTTTCTTTTTAATTATAGAAATACTATCAATGTGGCTTACTTGTTCTAACATCATTTTTATAGTTGTTAATGTACCTGTAATGACTGATTCATCAATTGGAGAGGCCTTTTCTCTAAAAGACTTTTTATAGATAAAAAGACCAGATTTATGCATTAAAAAAACGCTAATAATTTTATCTTGCCAATTATATTCACTATAAGAAGGAATAGCAATAAAGAAAAATGAAATAAAAATTAATCCGAATAGTTGAAGGATATCTCCTATAAAACGGATACCTAATCCGAAGATTCCGACCAAAAATCTCATAGTTAAAGTAGAGCCCACAGCTATTAAAATAATTCCTATACAAAATTTAAGCAAATTTAATTTAAAACCTCTAAAATCTATTTTTGTATAAAATTTTGAACCTAAATCAATCAAATAAATTATAAAGAATCCTATAATAAATATCCAAAATGAGAGTAAAATAAATAGTCTATAATAGCTATCAATGAAAAAAGCTAAGAAAGAAAATATAATTAAAGCCAAACAAATCTTAGTAAATAAGTATTTTCTAATAAAAACTTTATAATTTTCCATAATTCTTACAAAATTAATTAAAAATATCATTTGAATTAAATAGCCTAAATTTAAAATAAAATTTCTTAAATGAATACTATCAATAT
>SDNM01000072.1 GCA_004524385.1 Promethearchaeota archaeon | reverse complement strand
TTACGGAAGAGGATTGTGTGTGTAAATTGGCTAGAAGTATATATGGGTGGGATGTAATTACTGAAAAAATGGCACAATGGGGAAATAAATTCAACATAGGGCTCTATGCTAAAGATTTAGAAACTTCTAAAAAAATACAAAAACACGTTTATATATTTACTAATGAATACATAGGCCTTGTAATTTCACCCCTCAGGCGAACTAACGTAGAACCAGATGTTGTTCAAATCTATTGTACACCTGCTCAAGCAATGCGGTTAACTCAAGCATATCTTTATATGGAAGGAGGGATTCTTAGATTCACAGACATAGGAAGGATGGGATCTTGTCATATTGGTGTAATAAAAACCTTTCAAACTAATAAACCTCAATTAGTAATGCTGGGAAATGGAGATCGTGTTTGGGGCGGCGCAGAAGATTATGAAGTCATGTATTCTATTCCACGGAGTAAATTAAATATTATTATAGAGGGCTTAGAAGCAACTCATAAAGCAGGATTGAGATATCCAATACCTAAATATATGAATTATAAGCCGGGGTTCCAAACGGCTTTTGAGAAAAGGGCAAAAAAAAGAGCAGGGGGCACAATTCTTAAAGAAAATTAGGTCAATTTTTATTTAGCCAACCAAGATTCTTTTTTAATTGTTTATAAACATCGATATCACCAAAATCCAGAGTAGAAAACTTGAATCAATGCTTAATTGATAATTTTAAGGTTATATTTATCCATAAATCCCACCACGGGGATAAATTCATTGTCTTCCATTCCAATTTTTATTTTGAGGTTATTCATCAGAGATTCATAGGTTGAATGGGTGATCTCACTTATGGGATTACCCCAAATATAAAGCTCTTTAAGTGATTTTAAATTTTCCAAGTTTTCTAGTCGATTAATTTTATTTTCAGAAAGATCTAAATGTTCAAGATTCGATAAATTTTCAAGATGAAAAATTTTAGTGATTTCATTATGATTTAAGTCGAGCCAGGTCAGATTCTCAAGTCCATTAAGATTCTCTATTTTTGATATTTGGTTATAACCGAGCATAATTCTTTCTAAATTACTTAAATTGCTAAGATTATCAATCTCTTTAATTTCGTTATTATACAAAACAAGTTCTCTTAGATTTTTTAAAGAATCAAGTCCGGAAATTTTTTTAATTAGATTTGAGGCAAGATTAAGATTTTTGAGTGATTTAGGTAAGATTAAATTATCAATGGCTGGGATATAATTATTATGCAAATCCAAATCCGATAATTTGTCCAAACTTGATAAATTTGCTTTTTTTTCTATCTGATTTTCAGCTAGATTTAATTTTTCAAGATTCTTCAGACTGTCAAGCCCTTCAATTCTTTTTATCTGGTTGTCAGAGAGATTTAGTTCAATTAAATTTACGTTTTCATCCAAGTTTTCGATTTTTTCTAAACGCGCATTATGAATTCCTAATGTCTTTAGATTTTTCAATGAATGAAGATTTTCAATTTTCGAAATTTTATTACCAAAAAGAAAGAGAGATTCAAGTTGAGGAAAAAGGTGAGTATGCTCAATTTTTTCTATCTGAACATCTAGATCATGTTGTATCAGACTTATGCTTTTTAAATTTGGAAAGATTTGAAATTCTTTTAGATTCTTAACTGGTTTATAAGCAAGTCTTAAATATGTGATATCTTTTTTATAGTTTTTACCATAAAATGTGATTTGTTCTTTTTCCTCGCTCATAGTAAATAAATCAAGTTTTTAATTTATTATAATAGTTATGTAAATACAAGAAGTTATTTCAAAATTTTAAATGAGTTTCAAGGATCATTACTTATTTATTAAATATAAAGCTTCCGCTAAGTCTTTAAATGATTTTATTACATTATCTCCTGTTAAAGCTGAAGTTTCAAAATAGACGAGATTAAGTTCTTTAGCAAGTTGAGACGCTTCTTCTTCAGAAACGACTCTTTCATTGCGGAGATCAGCTTTATTTCCTAAAATGAAGCCGATTGGCTTTTCTCGAATATTTACATATTTGGCGATGTCATTATACCAGCTTTTAATATTTTTAATGGAATCAGCATTAGTTAAATCAAATACCAATATAACTCCTTTTGCGCCTTGATAAAAAGCATCTCGCATGACATCAAATTTCTGTTGTCCAGCAATATCCCATATTACTAATTGAATTAACTTTGAATCTTTTATGCGCATGACTTTATCACTTACATGGACACCCATAGTAGAGATATAAGTCCTTTTAAACGCATTTTCAGTAAATCTAAGAATAATTGAGGTCTTTCCGACATGGGGATCACCACAAACAATTATTTTAAATTGGTAATTTATTACCTCCTCTTTACTTATTTTCTTTTCAGGAAATTGTTCAGTTAATTCTTTTGTACGTAAATCGTCCAAGATATTTAAAATGTTTATACGAAGTTGTTCGATTTCTTGTAAAATAGATTCTCTATTTGTTTCAAGATCCTTTAATTCAATGATTTTTTGGGCAAAATGATTAAATGGAGATTCAAAATGTTCCATCCCTTTATAAAAAACAACATCATTGAATTCTTTAAACAATAGGGTAATTATTGTAAATTTTACGCCCCCGCGTTGAGTTTCATCTCTAATTTGAATATATCTACTAATTGCCTTTAAATTCAAAGATGGAAATGGAAGCACTAATAATGATGTTGGAATGTTTCCTTTATCGGCTGCGAGAAGGACACTGGTTTTTATACAGACGTTCATTTTTAGATCTTCAGGAATATCGGAAGGAACCCATAAGATAGGAGTTGGCCCTAACACATCATGAATTTCACTAAAAATAATCCCTGTTATTATATTTTCTTCCATTTTAACTCTGTTATTAAATTATGATCTATGAAACTTGAGGTTCTCATTTTTAATAATAATATTAACATAAAAAATTATCTGAAACAGAAAAATTTTTCATTTTTAACTTTAATTCTTTTTGAAAAGCAATTTTAATTTTTAGTGTATAAAGAATATTACACTGATATTACACTTATTTTTTTTTCTATATATCTTGATAATATTGACTTAATAGAACATTAATTTTTTTTAAGATTATGTCCTGATCTGGATGATAAGAGATATAGTAATTATTAAAGACGGTATTCCATTGTTATCTAAGAACTTCTCAAATTCTGAAAAGTTATTTTCTAAAACTGACGATCTTATTATGATTTCTGGCTTTTTTTCTGCGTTAAATTCATTCTCAGACCAATTTGATAATTTAGGTTCAATAAGTGAATTAAAGCTTTCCAATAGTGATTCTAAATTATCGTTTTTGAGAGATCAAAGTATTCCTAACTTGGTTTATTTGGCTTCATTTGACGAGAAATCGAAAGGTGTAAATGTTCAACGTTATTTGAGAAAAATTTCCAATACTTTTTTAAAAAAATATAATATTGATCAAATAACGAAATGGTCTGGAAGAACTGACACGTTTAAATCGTTTGAGGAGATAATTGAACAATTTGTTGATGATGAGAAATTAGAATCTGAAGTAAAATTTAAAGAAAAAGTAGTTATGCTTTTTAATAATGTAAAAGAAAAAATTGAAGATGATAACGTTATTTCCGAGTCTGAAAATTCACCAGATTTAATAATTGAAGAAGATAAAGAGGAAAAAGTTCCAGAATTTTATAATTTTGTTCCCGTTTTTAAACTTACGAAGTCAACTAATCCTAAATATTATCTAACGGGGGAAATTTCTCAAAAAATATACAATTATATCGATGGAAAAAAGTCCATTATACAAATTGCTAAAGAATTAGATGCTACTCCCAAAAATGTGTATAACATCTGCAAAAACTTAATTAAGCTTGGTTTTATTTGGGAAAAATAATCTAAATGAAGAATATTTATAAATTCAAATGATTAATAATAACTAACTCATATAAATTGTTAAAAAAAAATGTGATTATAAATTGTCAAATACTGATGCAAATAAAATTTTAGCTAAATTCGGTTTATTATGCCCAATATTAGCGATATTATATTTAGTTTTTGTTGTCATCAGTATAATTGGAACTCTTTCTCTATATCTTCTTCGATTGGTTTTAAATATTAGTTTCGTTTTACAAATTGGAATATTAGCATTGATTATAGTAGGAGCAAGGATAGTCGGTAAAGCTGGAAGCACTCTAAACAACGAAAATCTACTTACTTTTCGCACTTATATAGTTATAGGTTCAGTTTTGATAACTTTAAGCGTACATTGGCTCGGTATTCTTTATCCCATAGGATTTAATATAATTGAAGATAGAGCAACAAGCGGAGGTGCTGGAACGCCTGGAGCAATAGCAGTATATATTACTTGGGGAATAATAATACTTATTGGACTGATAATGTTGATTGGTGGTGGTGTATTTAATATTATAGCGTGGGGGCGGTTGAAAAATTTTTTCGACGCTAAGATGGTAAAGTTTTCCGGAAATATTGGAGAGAGTGCAAAAAAAGGAGCTTTTGTATGTCAACTTGGTGCAATATTTTTTCTAACATTTTATCTTTCAATTGTTGGACTTTTATTAAATGTAATAGGTTATTTATTGTTATTAAAATTAAAGGATGCGGAAGAGTCGATCTGAAATCTCAGACCGATTTTAATTAAATTAGAAGTTTTTATTTAATAATTTTTCTTTTTAATAATAAAAAATAGGGAGAAACAACTCTATAAATTTTATTTATGTTTTCTTCTCTGTTGTTGCTTCTTTCTTCTTTGTTCTGCCTCTTGGACTTCTTCTTCTAATTGCATTAATCCAACATCATCCTTTCCTGTAAATTTAAATTCTCCGACTATTTTACTTTCTTCTTTTTCACTGGATTTTGAGACTTTTTCAAAAGATAGGATAACTGATTGATCTTGATTGAGTGCCAGATTTACAAAATTTATAAAACCCAAATGTTTACTTGGGGCAATATTGAACTTCATACACACTTCTTTATTTTTCTTCGTTCTTGTTTTTAATACTAATCTCAATTTCATCGTAAGTATTCTCAGATATTTGTTTTAATTATTTATTTAAAAGAATCATCATAATTAAAATTTAAAGTAAATTATAATTTAAATCATAATAGCATACGAAATGCCTTCGAAATTACGTGTACGATATATATTTCGACCATTAGTTAATCTAATAGCGAAAGGTTTAAGCAAAATAGGCGTTACACCTAACGTTGCAACCATTTTAATGCTTATTTTTGCAATATTCAGCTTTATTTCACTAGTTTTTTTTTATAATCTTCTCTATTTTGCAATTTTCATATTTATAACTGGTATAATGGATGGAGTAGACGGAGCTATAGCCCGATTAACAAATAAATCAACTAAATTTGGAGGATTTTTCGATTCTATTATGGATCGATTCTCAGAGTTTATTATTTTTCTTGGACTCTTTATTTTTTGTTGGGATCAGTTACTTTGGAATTTAATTGACATGAAGTTTATTATTTTTATAAGTTTTTTAGCTAGTATCATGATAAGTTATACTCGCTCAAGAGCAGAGAATTTTTATAAAGGTGATTTCGATGTGGGACTAATGGCTCGTTCAGAACGATTGTTATACTTAATGATCACCTCGATAATTGCTTTTTTTTACGGATTTTTTAATGTTTTTCTATTTATATTAATGTGGCTTGTAATTGGTACAGGAATATTCAGGTTTCACAAACTTTCTTTTTTAATAAAAGAAAATGAAAGATATAAACTAAAAAGCATTCAAAAAAGTTAAAGGATCATTGATTCTAAGTATTTAATTCAAAAAATATAGATTATTATAATTCTTATATTAATTAGTAAAAAGTCGTAAAAAAGTTAAATAAATGAAAAAAAAAGGTCCAAAATGTTATCTTTGTGGCGGTAATATTACATTCAACGAGATAACGCAAACTTTTATTTGTACTGAATGCAAAGCAACTCATAATTCGGATATGCTTAATATAGATGTTAAAAATAAAAAGAATCGAATCCGTTTAACAAAAATAAGAATATTAGTCGCAATTCTCGCTGCGTTATATGCTTTGTACTTCTTTTATAGGCGTATTTCTTAAAGAATGCTTAATCTTTATTTTTATTTAATTCAATTATTACTTTATCCCCGTCTTTTAAACTCAGCTCATCGCGCAAATACGGTTTAGCTAATATCTCTATTGTATTTTTCTTATGATGCGTTCTTTCGATGTCTAATATAGCAGCTTTGATTTTATTTTTCCTATCGTCTAATCTTGAAATAAAGCAATTATAACAATACACATTACCATAAGTCCTTCCTGAATTTTCATCTTTAAATCCATCAATTATAATTGGAACACTATTTGATAAATTTTCTCTTAAGAGTGAGATATTAAGATCGCTCATCTCTAAATTTAAAGTTCCAATAAAAGGTAAGAATTTTAGTGTCTCTTGAAATTGATTGTAATATCCCTTAATTGCAACATAATAACCACCTTCTCCAATACCTTCTGTAACTTCGCCCACTATTAAGATGCTCTCGAGAATTTTTTTTAGAGTTTTATAGACTTTCAGCATTATATCAGCGCCCTTCTTTGGAATTCTTATAGTTTGAGTCTTTCCGTTAATTTTTCTTTCAATCCATCCTAATTTTTCTAAATCTTGAATTCGTCTAGATGCGGTTTGTTGACTGATTCCGATAATTTCACCAAGTTCAACACTGCTAATATGGATAGATTTTTGATTTCCTATTTGTTGGCAAAGATGATATAGTGTAAACCAATTTGCGTAATTATCTGGATTAATATTCTCTTTTTTTGACATAATATCACCTTATTATCAATGACTTTTTTTAGAATTTTCAATAATTTTTTTTTTAATTAGACTAGAACTATGCAATTTGAACTTATCATAAAACTTTTCTAACCTTTTTACTTCAATATGATTTAAACCTTTCATTTTAAGAGCTTTTTGTAGCTTTTCTACGCTAAATTTTTGGTCTGGGCCTAAAAGAATTATATCAGGCTTTATTTCTGCCACAATCTTAAGAGTATCGTTATCGTGCCTTCCTAATTTTACGTCTTTAACGTTTTTAAGGGATTTCATCAATTCTAATCTTTGCTGTTCTGGAACGATTGGAGCTTCTCCTGAATATAATTCTCTATTTTTATCTGTAGCGACAATAACATAGACATCTCCTAATTTGGCAGCTTCATTTATCAAAAAAATGTGACCGGGATGTAAAATATCAAATGTACCTGCGATTAGAACTTTTTTAGGTATTTTATATCAGCTCATATTTAATTTTTTCAATCATTTAATCAAAATTATTATATATTTTATTCCTTTTTCAAATTTTGATTTAGCCTGTTAATTTGCATAGATAAAGAAACATCTCCTCTCGTTT
>SDNM01000071.1 GCA_004524385.1 Promethearchaeota archaeon | reverse complement strand
CTAAAACTTATTCCTATGAGTTATTAAAGTATGTTTATAACATAATAGTGATATCATCTTTAAAATTTTTATTATTATGTGGAGTTTTTTAATAAAAGAATAAAATAATTGTAAATATTAATTGAAAATTCAAATAATTGGAAAAAAAGATGGGAGATACACATTCTAAAAGCTTTTTTGGGCAAAATACAGGATTATTAATTAATAGTTTCTCAAAATCAGAACCTTTTTTTTTTATTAGATGTATTAAAAAAAAACCTGGCGGTTCGTGGGAAAAACCTTCTGCTGGCGAAGGAAAAGTAATTAAATGTTCTTTAGATGAGATTGTTATGATATTACAGGTTTTAAATCGGAAGCAATTAAATTGGTCTTGTTATCATACTTATAAAAATAATCAAACATCCATATCATTTGGATGGGAAGATGAACAAGCAGAAACTTTATGGATAAACATCGCAAATTATTCAAAAATGTTGAATTTTGCTCAGGCAGAAATTTTAAGGCTATTATTAGTGCATATATTACATGAAAAAATAAAATATGCTACTTGCTCTAATGGTGAAAATCTAAATAATATAATGGAAAGTAAAATCAACACTGAAGGAGCTAATCATAATAAAAATAAAATGAGTAAAAATATAACTCTTGAAAAAAATTACGAAAAAAATTTAATTGAACGGGATTACGACAAAAGTGTAAATCAAGGCAATCAAATATCTTCTATTCTCGTCTCAAAAAGTAAATTATTTAAGGAGATGACTAATATTAATGGATCAATTAAAGGAGAAACAGAAAAAGCTTTATTGATCGCTTTTAAATCGGGACAAGAAATTTGGATCCCCAAATCAACAATACATTGTCAATATATTCCTAAAAAAATGTTCAATCAGAACTTTCTTATTGATAATTGGATATTAAAGAGAAACAGAATTCTTACTTGAAATCGAGTAAAAAAGAAGCATTTTCAGATATAGGTTATAAATTTATAATAATACTATTTTGTTCCTTTTACTTTAATTAAAACAAAACCAATAATTTTAATTTCTTATATTAATTTTGAATAAGAAAAAATACAAATTTTAAATTAAATGAGTTTTTTTAGTTTAATCCTTTCAATTATAACTAATCCATGGTTCATTATCTCTATAATCTTCTGGTTAATTGTACTAGTTTTAATTTTTATCCTACGCAATAAGAAAGACAGTATTCTTGTGTTTTTTCCTTTTATTGCTATGTTAAAGACTAAAAAATTAAATAATTTTATCTCTAAAATTTCAAAAAAAAAACCGAGATTTTGGCGAATTTTTTGGAATATAGGAATTTTTGTATCTTTTGCATTTATTATCTTTGCCCTTTTTTTCTTTTTCATAAATTTAATTAATCTCTTATATCAACCAAGGATAGAAAATGCAGTGACCCCATTAATACCTGGTGTCACGGTAGATCTCCCCCTTTTTGCATATTTAATAATACCATTACTGTTCATTTTAACTACTCACGAATTAGCACATGGAATTGCTGCTAATAATGATGGTGTCGACATTAAATCTACTGGTATTTTAGGAGCAGGATTATTCTTTTTAATTGGAATGGGTGCTTTTGTTGAAGTGGATGAAAGAGAATTAAATTCACCCAAGTTCCATAGGAATACACGTTTAAGAATCGCTGCTGCGGGTACTTTTGTAAATGCAATAACAGCTGCAATTGCTTTTTTTCTCTTATTGATTTTTCCAATTCTGATTTCACCAATTTACGGGGATCGTGTTATTCAAGTAGATTCCGTACTAAAAGAAGATGAGGGTGGCTTTAATTATGGTAGACTCTCAAAAGGTGATGTTATTACAGCTCTCAAAAAGAAAGATTCAGACGAAGGTTTTATTAATATTAACGGGGATGGATATTATAGCCTTCAAAATCTACTAGACAATAACTCTATTAAAATTAAGTGTTCTCCTGGTGATAAATTAACATTAAAAATATATAGGCCAAGGGTAGATAAAACGATTGAAAAAAATATAATTTTGGGGCCTCGCTATAAAATAGGAATCTTATATGAATATATCTCCAATAGAAAATTAAAAATTACTTATATTTATTCAAAGGAGGAAGATGGAAATAACTACAACAAAGATTTATATGAAGATTTAATTATAAGAAAAATTAATGGTACACGAATAAATAAAGCTGAAGGACAAACGCTTGAGAAACTATTGACAAATTTTAATTTGAAAAAGATAAAACTAACCTCTGAATCTGGTAAAAATTACTATTTAGACGTTGATTTTGATGGTGTTTTTATCGGCATTATAAGTAAATTGTATTGGATGCCTAGAAACGACAATATAATCGCAAAAACTGTTGGGGGCAATTTTCCTGACTTTTTATTAAGAGAACTTATATGGTTCTGGGTAATTGCCTTTAGTGTAACTTTATTCAATATGCTTCCTCTGCCAATATTCGATGGTGACAGAATGGTGAAAGAAATGGTTAACTCGGGGATTGGAGAAAAGTACAAATCTAAAAAGAAGAAAAGAGATAAATTTATATATAAAAATAAAGAAAAATTTTATGGTTTATCAGAGTATCGTGTGGAAAAAATAGATTCAATAAAAATCTACACACAAGACCAAACAAGAACAGAACAAAGCAAAATTATACTTGGTGAAAACAATTATGATCTAATCGACAAAATTGGGGATGGATATAAAAGTACTGTATCTTTTGATTTGCCTGAACAAACAGAGTTAAGAGAAAACTCAATTATCGAAGTATCTTACGAATATTGGCATGATGAGAGAAAAAAAATAAAAAAAACCATTTTGAATACGATTAGAATTTTGACTTTATTTATAGTTCTTGGTAATTTTCTATTATCTTATATTCAATTAGGAAGTGTAGCATTTTGGTTAAGTTAATGAATTTAATTGATTTTAATTAATAATTTTCAGATATTAATGAATAAATACAAATGAGCAATGATTATAACTTATATTTAGAAAAAAGAAAATGCAATTATTGCTCCAATTCAATTGTTATTCATAGAAGATATTCTGGAGAACAATTATGTCCTCATTGTTTTGAAAAAAGTATAGAAAAAATAATTTATAAAACGATATCTAAATACAAAATGATTAAATCTCAGGATAGAGTTATCGTAGCTCTATCTGGAGGAAAAGATTCTATAACTCTCTTATATAATTTAATGAAAATTCAAAAGAAATCTTATCATTCCGAAAAATTGACGGCTCTAATAATTGATGAAGGAATTGAGGATTATAGACAAAAGAGTATTAAACGAGCAACAAATTTCTGTAAGAAATTTGATATTGAGTATAAAATCGTTACCTTTAAAGAAAAAATTGGGAAAACATTAGATGAAATTATAAATATAAAAAAAAACTCCCCCGAATATAAGTATGCTTGCAACTATTGTGCAATAATTAGGAGAAGATTATTAAATGACGGTGCAAAAGAATTGGGAGGAACTATTTTAGCGATGGGGCATAATCTTACTGATATCGCAGAAACTTTTCTAATGAATATTCTACACAAAAGGTTGAACTTAATATCTAATCAATATTTTTTCAAACAAGAAAAACAAGACATCTCTCAATTCTTTATTAAAAAGGTGTTGCCATTAATTAAAATACCTGAAGAGGAAATATTTCTATATGCAAATATTAAAAAATTCAATTATTATGCTCCTCATTGTCCGTATAGAGAAAAAGATCCAATCCTGAGAAAACGAGTATTAGGTTTTATTCAAGAATGCAAAAAATATAGTCCAGAAATAGAATATAATTTACTTAATTGCTTTTTAGATTTATCCGAAATACTATATAATCATTATGAAAGAAAATCTCATAATTTTTGTCAAAAATGCGGATATCCAAGTGGAATTTCTAAGCTCTGTACTTTTTGTAATTTCGTTAAAGAACTTGCTGATTAATCTTTATTAATTAAAAATTTCCCTAATTCTTTTAATTTATAATATTCTCTTATTTCTTCTTTGAATAAAGGAATTTCAATTAGAATTTTTCCTAATTTTTCTCCAAAAATATCTTTAATCTTTGAAAGATTTCTCTGTTGCATTTCGCGACGACTTTTACAGAAATCACATAATTCACGTGTATCCTCGTACAACTGATTGACCACAATATTTGAAACGGGGATATTGTACTTAACTAATTCGTTTAATAATCGCCCTGTTTCTGCAATAGCCATTTCTTCTGAAATCATAACAATAACAAAGGAATTTAAGTTTGGATTGATTAAATCATCTCTCGCGTTTAAAATTGAGCTGTTTAATTTTTCTAAGAGTTCTAATGTGTTGTCCTTCTTTTTTTCTCCCCCTGTAAACATCCTTTTAACAGCACCAAACAATTTTCCTATTTTCAACTTCAATTTTAATAATTTGCCAATCCACCCAGATAATGTTTCAGGAAGACTTAGAAATCTAAGCGTATGACCTGTAGGAGCCGTATCAAAAACAATTAAATCGTAATCATGTTCGGTTTCAATAAATTCTAACACTTTCGCAAATGCTAACGCTTCATCGATTCCTGGAGGACTTAATGAAGAGAATTCTTGCATGTCTTCCATTAATGGCATATCCCCCATCCCAGATAACCCCATTTCTTCCATAGGATTAACACTTGTTATTCCTTGAAATTCTGCCATATTCGCTTTAGGATCAATCTCTAATGCAGTTAAATTACTTATCCCCTCGATTGGAGTAGGAACCCCTGGAGGTAATTCTACTCCCAAACTATCACCTAAAGAATGGGCGGGATCTGTACTAATAATTAAAGTATTTCTCCCATGTTCGGCTGCCCAAATCGCTGAACTTGACGCACATGTCGTCTTTCCAACACCTCCCTTTCCGCCAAACATTATCATCTTCAAATTTAATAAAAGATCTTTTAGTTCCATCTTTTTTCACTGCTTTTTACATTATATTTAATAATTATGTTTAAAAACTAATTTTTTTTATTCAATTCAAACCTGTTTAAAATTTTATTGTTTAATAATTAAGTTTATATCGTAAAATCGCTACAACTCCTCCAAATGTACTATATAACATCTCTCCCTCTTCAGTTTCAGGAGAAAGAATCTCTACATCCGTTCCAGTGGTTTGGGCAATTTCTCCGAGTTCTTCTATTATTGAGTTTTTTTCAATAATATTAAAATTATTTGAATTGCATTTAGGGCAACTCTCTTCTTGGATAATAGACTCTAAATTAATTAATTCATGTTCCCTTGTATTTCTAAATTCTACATAACCACAGTTAGAGCATTCTAATTTTACTCTATATGAATCTAATTTTTCAGAAAGTATTAATGTATCAACGGCACCGTAATTTAATGCTTTCTGTACTTCTTCAATCCCGTATGTTGCTAAACCCGAATCGTTTGATATCTCCTTCATAAAGCGTTGCATTACTAGCTTTTCACGAATATATTTCACGTCTTCAATTTTTTCCTTAATCTTGTCTATTAACGCTCGAATTCCCTCGCTCCCGCTATATCCAAGATCAACGACGTCTAATATTTTATCCCGTAATCTATAATCCAAACTTTCGTCGTTAACAAATTTCTCTTTTGAAGGCCCAGGTCCACCTATAAATATACCATTCAGGTCTTCTATATTTAAAAATAATTTATTAATTTCTTCTGAAATTCGACGATAAAATCTTTTTTCTCCTTCTTCAATTAATCTCTCATATCTTCTCTGTGATTGCCCACCAGCTCTATGTTTACCATGGATCCCTGATGTAAATTCTCTTACAACTTCCACGTGATTCCCTCTAAGATAACCAACAGCTGATTTAGCTCTTCCTATAACTAATAGTCCATAGGTTTCTTTCGGGTTGAGCATTTCCTCTAATGGCCACAATAAAAATTCGCTAGCACAGTGATACCTAAAAGTTTTAACTTTCTCTGGAGGATTAACTATATATAACTCGTTTTTCTCTGTTCCTGGTGTGTTATTTTGCGGGATTGCTCCAGAAAACATAACCAATCCGTTCTCAGGAACTTCTCTAATATTTACTAATTGACCTTTAAGAGTTGAGATACTATCCAATACATTTTTTCTAGTCAATTTAGATTTAATATTCTGACTTTCGCTTACCTCGTTTTTTAGATGATTCGTAACATCTGAAAGTTTGCGATCATGCGGAATATATAATGAAATTAATTCTGTATGAAAACCCTTCTTGCTCTTTAAGAGTTCCAATAACTTTTTTGTCTTATAAATATCTAAATCTGTGCTCTTCTTTTTCACTTCAGTACTCATAATTACCTACATAATTAAATAATCATACAAAAGATAAAATTTTTTTCTTTTTCTAAATTTTCAACATCTAAATATAGTTTTAATTATAGATTTATAAATTTATGAAAGAAAAAAGAAATCGAAATAATAGTGTCCCAAAAGATCATCCAAGATATAAAAGTCTAAAATATCGGCATAAAATCATTGAAGGCATGAAAAATTTAGTAGTTGCTGAAGCGGGTTTAATTGCTCATGGAAGGGGAGAATGTTTTGATTATATTTTTGGTGAAAAAACCAATGAAACTGCAAAAAAAGCGATAAAAGCTGCAGTTGCCCAACTAATGATTTCTAATAAACCAATTATTAGTGTAAATGGAAATGTAGCAGCATTAGTGCCTAAAGAATTAGTAAAATTATCAAAAACATTAAATATTCCGCTTGAGATTAATCTATTTTATAGGAAAGAAGGAAGAATTGAAGCAATTAAGAATTTATTAGAAAAATCAGGTGCAAAAGAAATTCTTGGATTAGACCAAAATAAAATGGTTGAAATTGAAGAACTCTCGAGTAATAGAAGACTAGTAGACCCTAAAGGGATTAAAATTGCTGATACGGTATTTGTTCCTTTAGAAGATGGTGACAGAACTGAGGCATTAAAAAAAATAGGAAAAAAAGTTATTGCAGTTGACCTAAATCCAATTAGTAGAACTGCCATTTGGGCGGATATTACAATTATTGACAATATTATTAGAGCCTTACCAGAAATGATAAAAATTGCTAAAGATTTAAAAAACTTGAAGAAAGAACAATTAATTACCATTCTAAATAATTTTAATAATAAAAAAAACATCATAGATACATTAGATTTAATAAAAGAATATATTGAAGCTCAAAAAGAAAACGCTTTCAAAATCCTAAAATCCTAAAATCTTAAATATTAAATTATCAATTCAAAAATATTAAATTAGTGGAATATATATTTTATCTAATTATAGTATAATTTTAATTATTTAAGAAAAAGATACTATGACTACTGATAAAGATATTAAACCTTATTTTCTGGAAAAAAACGAGGATAATAAACCATTT
>SDNM01000070.1 GCA_004524385.1 Promethearchaeota archaeon | reverse complement strand
CAGGATTTATTAAAAGTATAGAACTAGGCGTATTTTCAAAAAGAAAGCGAAATTTTTGTTCAGATCGTTTTAAAGTTTGTTCAAAACTCTTACGTTCTGTTATATCCTGTACTAAAATTTGTATTAGGGTTTCTTTTTCTATTTTTATTAAAGAACAACGTAAACTTAGCCAAATTACATCTCCAATTTTCCTATTCACTGGAAATTCAAACGAGTCTTTAGTATCCCCTTTCATTATTTTTTTGGAGATTTTTTCGAATATCGGAAAAAGATGCTTATTTTTACTTGTTTCTAAAAAAATTTCCCTGAAATTTTTTCCAATTATATCTTCTCTAGATTCTAAAGAAAGTATGTCATTTACGGCATTATTTAAATCTATAATAGTCCCGTTTAGATCTAATAATCCTATGACATATGGAGAACTTTCAAATAAATGCCGATATTTTATTTCAGAATCTCTAAGTTTATATTCCGATTCTTTTAAATTTGTTATATCTTGAGTTATGAGTTGAATTAATATTTCATCTTCTAGTTTAAGTAAGGAGGCTTGTAAATTAATCCAAATAGGATCACCATTCTTTTTATAAAATTGAATTTCTTGAGGTTCTGGTATTTCTCCTTTAATTAATGTTTTAAAACCATTCATAACTACAGGTATATATTTTTGTGGAATTGCGTGGAGATTCCTAAAATCTGCACCGATAAGCTCGTTTTTCTTATATCCCAAAATTTCTTCTTCGCGAGAATTGCAATCTAATATCTTTCCATTCAAGTCTAATAGAGCTATCGCATAAGGAGATTTCTCAAATAAATTTCTATATTTTTCTTCTGATTCTTTTAATTTCTGTTCTAATCTGTATTTTTCGGTGATGTCCATAACTGTACCTTCAATTTCTTTTGGCTTCCCTTCACCATCATAAATCATATGAGCATTTATTTCTATATTTATTTTTTCTCCATTTACTTTTTTTATTTGACTAATAAAATTCTTAATGAATCCTTGATTAGTTAATCGTTCATAATATATTTCTTGGTCTTCGGGATTATTAAAGAACTTAGACGCCTCTGAGCCAATTAGATTTTTAGAAGGATCAATTCCAAGGATTTTATTTAAGGCGGAATTATGCATTAATAATTTTCCTTTAAATTCACCCTTATAGAAAGCAACATCTAAATTATTAATCATATTACGAGAATTCTCTTCAGATTCTCTTAATTTTTGCTCTGCATTTATTCTTTCTGTAATATCCTCTGTATGAACTAATACCAAGTCTGGAGGGATATAACTATATTTCGCTAAAAGATCTTTTTCTTCTTTTAAAATATTGATATAATATTTCACCTCACGAGTAATATTGATTTTCTTTTCAAAGCACCTATGTATATCTTTTATGATATCCGGTCGATCTTTATACATCTCAGAAGCTTTAAATCCTAAATACTTTTTCACATCTCCAAGAGTAGTTTTTTCAGCAGCATTATTATAATTAATTAATTTGAAATCATTTCCTACTTCTTGCCATGTATATGTTGGAACAGGACCTCCTTTAAAAAGTGCTTTAAATCTTTCTTCTGATTCTTTTAATTGTTGTTCTGCTTTTTTACGGTCTGTGATTTCTCTTGAAATCGTTAATAATTTCCAATTTCCTTCATTATCAAGATAAGATTTACTTTTAATATCCATCCAAATCCAAGTTCCATTTTTATGTTTGAATCTTCCTTCACGACTAGAAGATCCATATTTGTGGAATTCAAATGCATATTTACCAATTTGTTCATATTCATCTGGATGCATAAAAGTTCCAGCAAACTTTCCAATCATTTCATCTTTTGAATATCCCAATATTCTTAAATGAGTTAATTCATTAATATATTCGATCTCAAATTTATCGTTAATAATGCGGATTAAATCATTAGCTGTTTCCGTTATTATACGATATTTTTCTTCTGATGTTTTTAATTCTTTAGTTTTCTCATCTATTAATTCTTGAAGGTGATCTTGATATATTTTTAATTCGTGTTCCGCCTTTTTGTGTTCGGTGATATCTCTTCCAATACCATATACACCAATGATTTCTTCTTTATCATTTTTCAATGGTTTATTACTAAACTGACAAGTTTTTCCACTATTGATAAAGGTTAGTTCAAATGTAGGAGATTCTCCATTTAGAGTTTTAGTAAAATTTTCTAATGCTAACTTCCCATCTTCTTCTGAAAATAAATTTAAGAAATTATATCCTATTATTCTATCTTTAGATAAACCACTTATTTCTTCTGTAATCTTATTACAATAAGTTATATTGCCAAATTTGTCTGTTTCGTAAGCAATGTCATTCAGATTCTCTATAAAGTCACTATATCGTTTTTCAGATTCTCTATTATATTTCATTCTTTTTCATACTAAATTGACTTTTATCCTTTATACAATAGGTACAAATTATTTGAATACAATAAAAACAATAATAGTTAGATAATTAAACTCTTCGCAATATAACTTAAAAATTTATATTTAAAATAATTCATTAATTCAATATTAAAATTTGATGTGTAATTATTTAAATATGAATACATCAAATGATCATTTAAATTAATTAAAAATAGATAATATTATGACTGAAATTCAAAATGTTTATGAGAAGATCGAAAATATTGTAGGAACTAAATATGTGTCCGATTCAAAACCAATATGTTATTCTTACTCAATGAATTGCGATACAGTTTTACAAGGTATTCCAGATTTAGTTGTTCGTCCAATTACCGCACAAGAAATATCTGAAATCTTAAAAATAGCAAATCAAGATAAGATAATAATAACACCTAGAGGTGGCGGAGCAGATTTAACAGGGGGAGCAAAACCAATTGGTAAAGGGGGGCTTGTAATAGATGTAACTCGAATGAATAAAATTTTAGATGTTGATGAGAAAAATCAGGTAGTTACAGTTGAAGTTGGAATATCTTGGAGTGAATTATGCGAACAATTAAGACATATTGGAATTGGATACTATACGGGGTCAACTGGGCCTGCCTCTGGATTTTCAGCAACAGTTGGGGGAGGGCTTTCAAATAATTCTGTTGGAGGTGGAGGGGCTGCCATGTATGGAGCAGTTACAGAACAATGTGTTGGTTTAGAAGTAGTTCTACCCACCGGAGAGATAATATATACGGGTGCAAAAGCTAATTCTTTTACAGAGAAACAATTTACAAGATTCGGATTAGGTCCTGATTATTCTGGATTATTTTTAGGAGATGTTGGAATTCACGGTATAAAGACAAAAGCATCTTTTCATTTATATCCACTACCGGAATATGCAGCATTTAACACATATGAGATTAAAAAAGCTAAAGATAAAACACCCTCAGAAAGAGTTACAGATGTAATGATACAATGGCAACAAAATCATTTACCATTACATGATTTTTATTACTATCCTCCAACTTTTGTTACGATATTGAGAGGAGGAGGAGGAATATTTGGGCCTTTAAAAGACGCTAAAGTTAGAGGTGGTCTTTTATATTACACAACTGTAGCAAACACACAAAAAGACCTAGAACATAATGTAGAAAGAATTGAAAAAATCGCTAAAGATGCTGAATTAAGGCAATTAGGAGATACTTTAGAAGAAGGTAATTTTGGAAAATGGTTTTATGAAGAAGAAGGAAGATGGCAATGGGCTTATGCGTATTGGGGATTGACAGGAACTAGTGCAGGTACTTGTGGTTCTTGCCTAAAATGCCCAACTTATCAATTGCCAGATTATATTAAATTATATGATGATTGGAATAAAAGAAATGTAAATAAACTCAATGAAGCTGGGGGCGGGAGTGCAAGCTTTATTGTATTTGGCGTTTATCCGACTTATTTAGATATAACAGGGGGTTTATTATTTATGAAATCTGATCCAGAATTGAGAGAGAAACATTATGAAATATGGAAAGATCTAATAATCGCTCAGATAAAGGAAACAGGGGGAATCCATTACTGGATGGGAGAGATCATTGGAAGGGCATTAGTGGATTCTGGAGCACTAACAGAAGAATATTACAATTTTATGATAACAATTAAAAAAGCCCTTGATCCAAATGGAATTTTGAGCCCGGGGAAGTTTTATTTAGGAGATAAATACTAATTGGTGATTAATATGAGCGATAGTAAAGAAATTCAAAAAAATGGAAATAAAGGACAATTAAAGAATTTAGAAGAATTGAGATCAGCTGCTTTTGCCTGTGTGCAGTGTGGTCAATGTAGAACGCCTCAAGCACCTTTTGCAGGAATATATTATGTATGCCCTGTATATCAAACTGAGGTTACCCCAAAATTCGAACCATACTTCGCACGAGGGAAAAACCTCATTTTAAAAGGATTATTATGGGGGGATTTAGAATTGAGTCCAGAACTGAGCGAGATCATATTTCAATGTTCTTTATGTGGTGCATGTGAGGAGTTTTGTCATAATTCTTTTAATGAAAAAATTAATTTTGCTAACCATAATTGGGCTGAAAATGTTAGAACTTATGAAGCACTGAGAGCAGATTTGGTAGAAGCAGGATTTGCATTAGAATCACATATACCTATGAACAAAGCTATGGTTGAATTATTAAATCCTTATGGCAGAGATAATAAAGAGAAGACTGAATGGACTGAAAAGTTGGATTTTAAAATAAAAAACGCTAGTAAAGAAAGTGCTGAAGTCTTATATTTTGTCGGATGTACAGCGGCATTAACACCTCAAATTCATAATGTTGCGATAGCTACAGCTAAAATATTACACAAATTGGGCGTAGATTTTTCTATCTTTGGAGAAAATGAGGTTTGCTGCGGAAGTGTAGCAATGAGAACGGGTGACAGGAAAGCCTTCGAAAAAGTGGCAGAGAAAAACGCTAAATTATTTAAAGAGAGAGGAATAAAGAAAATTATCACAAGTTGTGCTGGTTGTTATCGAACTCTTAAAAAAGATTATGGGGATAAATTAGAAGGGATAGAGATTTTACACACAGTTGAGTTTTTAGACGAACTTATTGCCCAAAAAAACCTTAAATTAAAAAAATTGGATATTAATATAACATATCATGATCCTTGTCATATTGGAAGACATATGGGGTTATACGAGGTACCAAGACATATACTTAATAAAATCTCCAATCTCGTTGAAATGAAGACAAATCGAGAAGGGGCCATGTGTTGCGGGGCAGGAGGCGGTGTAAAGAAGGGCTTTCCTGAATTAGCTCTTGATATGGCTAAGAATCGTGTTGAGGATGCTAAGGAAACTGGTGTAAAAATCTTAGTAAGTACATGTCCTTTTTGTTTCAGGAACTTATATGACGCAATTGATGCGCTTAATTCTGATATAAAAATGGTAGATTTGGTGGAATTATTTTTAGACGCTTTAGAAGTTTAATAAAACTATAAATTTCTTTTTTCTTATACTAAAAATTTAAGCTGAATAATCAGAAACAAGAAATATTATTTAACAATGAGTCAAAAATTCATCGTAGGAGTAGATATTGGCGGCACTTGGATTCGGGTTGCTATATGTACACCAGATTTAAAAGATAAAAACATTAAAATTAAAATCACAGAAACCTTAAAGGAGAATAAATACTCAATAAGTAATTCTGTGTGTAAGCTGTTATCCGAGTTATTATCAGAAAATAACATTAAAAGTGAACAGATTATCGGGATTGGGTTAGCCATGGCAGGACCTATTGATATTATTAAGGGTGAAGGTTTTAACAATCCAAACTTAGGCTTTAGAATCGTACCCTTAAAAGGGCCCATTGAAGAAAAATTCCCTGGAATTCCGATATATTTAATTAATGATTGTAATGCAGCAGTATTAGGAGTCCAATATTTTGAAGCGGATGATGATGAAAAAGAAAACCTTGTTTATATTACAGTATCAACCGGAGTTGGAGGAGGAGCTATTTGTAATGGTCACTTATTACTTGGAAAGGAGGGAAATGCGGTTGAAATTGGACATGGCATAGTTGAACCAAAAAGCACAATCCAATGTAATTGCGGTGCATATGGATGCTGGGAAGTATATAGTTCAGGTACAGGAGTTAAACTAAGAACTTTTAAAGCATTAAACAATAGGAAGTTAAACGCAGATATTTTGCTACGTATAGTAAATGGAAACAAATCTAAGATAACTGCTAAAGAAGTATTTCAAGCAGCAAGAGAAGGAGATAAACTTTCTAAAAAAATTGTAGAGGAGTGCATATTTTATTGTAAGGTTGGTATTGGAATGATAAACAATTATTACGATGTTTCAACTATATATTTTGGGGGTGCTATGATGAACGATGAAGAGCAAATAATTCCCCCATTAATTGAACAATTTGAGAAAGATCCAATTAAATTTACAATAAATCATCCCCCTAAAATAAAAATAACAAAATATAGAGATGAAATTGGTGTAAGAGGCGCTTTAACTTTAGTTAAATATAAAATAGAAAACAATCCAATCTTGGAAGGCACTTTATTTTAAAATAATAGATTATAATGCCAAAAAAGTATTTTTATTTAGTTTATTGAAAAAATATAAAAATCATATTTAATAAATCACCAATTAATATTGTCTTATTCTAATTATTTTTGTAATTAAAGATATTAGGTGAAGAAAATTAGTATTGATTGGGTTAAATGTAAGAAATCCCCTAAAAAAGCACAAAAAGTAGAGGGAAGAATTCTGTTAGAGTTTAGAACGAAAGTTAACGATTTGGCAAAAGATTTAGATAAAAATAAAAAAGAATTAATCATTACTAAAGAAAAACTAAAAGCTACAGCAAGAAGCTTAAAAGAGATAAACGATAAAGGCATGATTATAGACTACGATGTCATCGTTCCAACTGCACAAAACCAGATCAACATAGAAAATGACCTTAAAAAATATTTCAATGAAAACCTGGATAAAGAAAAGGGTGAATTAAAGTTAGATGCAGAAAAAATTATCAGGGCTTATGACCCCTGCATGTCCTGTGCTACCAACTTTTTGACAATTGACTGGATCGAAGAATAATTTACATCACCTTCAAAAGGTATTCCTATAATATAAACATCGCCTAATTTTTTTAATTTCTTTAAATATTCTATTTGAAAACCCAAATCGTAATCATGCACAGAAGAGGAATCATGGAGTTTTAATCTTTTTAGATCATCCTCTGTAATTAATTTAACCTCGTTAATACCTTTAACAACATCTAAAATTACTACTCGTTTTTCACCCACAAAGGGGAGGTCTTGGTTGGGTTTAATATAAACAAAGTTAATACCCAAATCCTCATACCACGGCTCCAATTTTATGATGTCTGCCACATCAAAAGCGGTGCTATCTTCCTTATAATCCTGATTTCCATATTCTACTCGTGCCCACGGTCACTGTCTTGGCCTGATGCCGTATGGCATCAATGGGTCTGGCCATAT
>SDNM01000069.1 GCA_004524385.1 Promethearchaeota archaeon | reverse complement strand
TTATGATGCTGAAACATGGGATGAAGTAGAAGAGTTCAGATTCAAAGATTCTGATATTCGAGATGCTAAATTATTGGTTTTAAATAATACGCTGTTTATATATGCAATAAAAAATGTCAGCCCTTTTGCCATACCACATACTTCATACTATACTTATAGCTATGATGGAGAAAAATGGGCAGATTGGGAAGAGATCGTTCCTAACGACTATGTGTTATGGCGTCCTAAAATAATAAATAATATAGTCTATGCAGCAGCTGTGAGCGATGATTATGAAAAATCAATTCTTCTTAAATCTCTTGATGGTAGAAATTGGGAAAAAGTAGGGACAATACATAAAGGAGAACATCATGGTGAACCTGAAATTTCTCTATTACCAGATGGACGCATGATATGTGTGTCGAGAAAGGAAGGTTCAGTTCTATTAATAGGAGATTCTTCAGCATGTACTCTCATTGGTATAGCTTCCCCTCCTTATAATGACTGGGATTTTGAAAAAGATTATAAAACTAAGTTGGATGGTCCTATCCTCTTTCATAATCAAAATGATCGTAAAACTTATGCAATTGGTCGATATGAGCCTGATCATAAGGGACCTATTACCCAGACTGGTAGTCAATTTTCATGTAAAAGAACTTCAATATTCTTGCTGGAGGAAAATGAACTCATTTACTTATCAGATTTGCCAAGTGGGGGAGATACATCATATCCTGGTGTGGTTATTCATGAAGAATATTTATATATATGCTACTACACAACTGATACTTATCGAGATCCATTCTGGCTTGCAGGAGAAATGGGACCCACAAATATTCGCATGGCTATAATTAAGCTCTCTGATTTAGAAAAAGTTGCCAAGGATCCTCCTAGTCTACCACCAAAAGGAATTCCGCCCGATATTACATTTTTGATATTATTATTAACTTTAATCTGCGTCATTGTCGTCTTAAAAGTTAGAAGAAAGCAAATCTCAAAAAAAAAATGAAATAATTGTAATCACTCTTTTAAATATTATTGATACTAAATAAAATCAATAAATATAAATGCTAGCAATGCTATTATTTTTACAATGAAAAAATTTGTGTTTGATGCTTGCTCTTTAATATATTTAACAAAATTGCAAATAAAGGAAAAATTACCTTTATTAGGAAATATTATTATCAGTCAAACAGTTAGGAATGAACTGATAGCAGATTTAAATAAATATTCTGAAGCAAAAACATTAAAAAAAAATTTGGACAAAAAGATCATTGAAGAGAGTAAATTAAAATTGAAGGATATTTATATTTCTCAAAATTTAGGTAGAGGTGAACAAGAAGCCATTGAAATATGTATAAAAAGCGATGGTATCCTTATAACTGATGATCATCAAGCATTAAATTATGCATTAAATTTAGGATTAAAACCAAAAACATCAGAAATAATTTTATTAGATTTTTTACGCGAGGATATAATAAATTATTATGAATTTAAAGCTCTATTTAAAGAGCTAGCAATAATAAAATTATTAAAACCAGATACAGTTTCATTTTTCCAAGAAGAAGCAAAAAATATTATTAATAAAAAAAAAAAAACGAAAGGAGGGATATAACTTTACAAAACAAATGAATTTAAGATTAGATGAAGATTTCATTAAGGAATTTGAAGAACTTGCAGAGCAAGAAAATCTAGATCGTTCTGCTTTGGTTAAAAAAATCTTAATTGAGGGATTACAAAAAGAGCGCCTAAATTTTGCAGTACAAAAATATATCTTAAAAGAAATATCAATTGAAAAAGCTTCAGAACTAGCAAAAATGTCTCTACATGAATTTATCCTTAAAATGTCTCATTTGGGAATACCATCTAATTTAACTCTTGAAGATTTTAAGAAAATTAGATAAAACTAATCAAGGATGATTAAGGATTTACCGTGTTTTTTCTTCTATATTACTTTTAGATATATATCATTCAATCTGATGATTTTTATAAAATTAAATACTTAAAATACTACTACTACTTATATATGAAAATTTTAAATTTAAAATAAATCAAATATGTGAGAAGAATAAATAATGCCAAATAGAGTTGCAATTATAGGAGTAGGTATTACTCCTTTTAGAGCAAGATACTTGGATAAGACATATTTTGAGCTTGCCTATGATGCTACAAAGCTAGCTTTGGACGATGCAAATAAAAATGGAGCTCAGATTACTCACAAAGATTTAGAATCTACTGTATATGGAATTTATAACGAATTATTTGAACGCCAATTTATGCCTGATATATTTACAAATAGCTATTTAGGAATGAATGACAAACCAGGAACTCGAATAGCTAGTGGAGGTGCCACAGGCGGTTATACTGTTAGGATGGCTTATGCAGAAGTAGCATCAGGTCTTTCAGATTTATGCCTATGTATAGGATTGGAAAAATGTAATGATTGTTATGACGAACAGACAGGTGTCACGACGCCTGAAGTGTTAAATGCCATTGCCTATTCGGCTGATATGACTTATGAATATCCAATGGGTATGATGGCAGCGAGCTCCTATGTTTCAATGGTGAATGCTCATTATGAAGAATTCGGTAATCCTACAGAAGAACAGATGGCCTATGTTAGTATTAAAAATCATGGGAATGCGATGCTTAATCCAAAAGCTCAATCACCAATGAAAGTAACAGTTGAAGATGTTATGTACTCAAGGATTATTTGTTATCCATTTAAAATGTTAGATTGTTGTCTTTATTCTGAGGCTTCTGCCGCATTAATTTTAGCAAATGAGCAAAAAGTGAAAGAGCTAGGTGTGGAGAAACCTATATGGATAACAGGAGTGGCTGCTGCAAATACGGATTGTTTTATAGGAAATAGAGAAAGCATTGGAAGGCTTTATTCAAATATTGAGGCTGCTAAAGCAGCGTATAAAATGGCTGGACTTGATTATGATAAGATTAAAGAACAAATTGATGTTGCCGAACTTCATGATGCTTTTTCAGGTCAAGAAGTTATCAGCTATGAAGAATTAGGATTTGTGCCTTTTGGAGAAGGTGGTCCTTGGATTGAAAAATCCTTCGAAAAACCAGGTGAAGGTCCTTGGTTAGAGGGAGAATTACCATGTTGTCCTTCAGGAGGCTTGATTGGCTGTGGACATGCAGTGGGAGCCACTGGTATAATGAGCACAGGAGAGGCTGCTTTACAACTTAGAGAAGAAGCTGGTAAACATCAAGTTACAATTGAAAAAGGTCGATCTATTGCTCATTCGATTGGAGGTCCAGGTGCAGCTTATGCAGCAGTTATTGTAATGGCAAATGAGGAGGGGTTGAAAAAACCATGAGTGGAGAAAAATTTCAAGCGCATGAAATAAGAGATTTTATCAAGATTAACTACAAATACACCATGGGTGGTCAATCGAAGTTCTTTATTGAGCTAAAAAATAATAAAAAGCTATTAGGTACTAAATGTACTAAATGTGGAAAAACATGGATGCCTCCTAGGATAAATTGCTCTGAATGTTATGAACCCGCGGATTGGATTGAAATGAAACAAACGGGGACGATAGAAGTGAGTACCATTGTGTGGTACACCACTTCAGCTTTTATAAAAGCTATTCCTTACGGAGTTGCTTTTGTTAAATTGGATGGAGCCGACACTGCATTACTTCAAGGGATTTTCTCGGAAAACTTAGTGCCATCGAAAGTTAAGAAGGGCAGTTTTGTGAAGGCTGTCTTTTTGAAAGAAAGAGAAGGAAAAATGACAGATTTTTTCTTTGTACCTGAAGATGAGTATGAAACATGGATTAATAAACCAGAATATGAGGGGGGTGTGTAATTATGGGCATCGCAAGCGAAAATTTAAGTAACATCATTGAAAAAATGAATAGTATTCAGAAAGCACAGCAAGTTTTTATTACTAATGTTGCGGGAAAAGATGTCGATTGGGAAATGACTTTTCAATTTAATCTAGATAATGAAGATCCGTTTTATGTAGAAATTAAAGAGAGAAAGGCAAAACTAATTAATGGAGCTGCCTCTAATCCTGGGATTGTTATGACAGGTGATAATAATTCCATTGTGAATATTTGTCAGGGACGCGGGGATTTCACTCATGCTATAAGTAGGGAACAAATTACTGTTGAAAAAGGAAAAGTAATGGATGTGGTCCGTCTAACTAGAGCAATAACAATTGTTTTAAAATCATAAGAATTAGGGACAAAATTTATGAAAATAGTTGATTTACGGTCAGATACAATAACAAAACCTTCTCCTGAAATGTGGGAAAAGGTTAAATCTTTAGATAATTCAAAAATCGGAGATGATGTATATGGAGAAGACCCGACTATTAATGAGTTAGAGGAAAAAGCTGCCAAAATCATGGGTAAGGAAGCAGCATTATATGTTACTTCGGGTACACAAGGTAATCTTGTTTCATTATTATCACACACTAATCCTAGCGAAGAAATTCTATTGGAAGAGCTTAGTCATATTTATGAACATGAATTAGATGGTGCGACTCGAGTTGCCGGATTAAAAATTAAGAGATATCCATCAAAAAAAGGGGTTCCCTTGCTCGATGATCTTCAAAATTTAATCAAAACTAAGGAGGATGCAGAAAAAGCACCTACCACTCTTTTATGTGCTGAAAATACTCATAATTATCATGGAGGAGCAATTATTAAACCCGAGGATTTACGGAACATGAAACAATTTGCTGAAAAGAATGATTTAAAATTCCATTTAGATGGTGCAAGGATATTTAATGCTGCGATTGGACTTAATGTGCCGGTAACTGAATTTACAAAACATGTTGATAGCGTTATGTTTTGTTTGTCTAAAGGACTTTCATGTCCTGTAGGATCAATTGTCGCAGGTTCAAAGAGTTTAATTATGAAGGCTAGAAAATTTCGAAAGATATTAGGAGGAGGTATGCGACAAGCAGGAATAATCGCTTCTTTTGGTTTAGTAGCTCTTGAACCAAAATGGATTAAAAGACTCGAGGAAGACCATAAAAATGCAAAATTACTTGCCGAAGGAATTGAAAATTTGGATCTTCCTATTAAAATTCAAAAACCCGATACCAATATACTCATGATATCTCTTCCCCAAGATACACGTATAATTAAAGTAATTACTGCTCTTAATAAAGAAGGAATTTTAGCTTTTAATATAGATAAGCAAAGAATTCGCCTTGTCACCCACTTTGGAATAACAAAGGATGATATTGAATATAGTATCGAGGTAATTGGAGAAGTATTAAGAAAATTTTTATAAAAAATTAAAAAAAGAATAAAAAAAAAGAAAGTTAATAGGGATTTATATTCCTAATTCCTCTAATTTTTCTTTTGAAGGATAACCTGTATCCCAATCCCATCCTCGGATTTGATAATAATTCTTTAAGTTATCTTCTAAATCAACCTTAATCCCAGCTGAACCTCCAGTTTCTAGTGCTTCCGTAACAATTTTAGGTAAATAATCATCCTCTCTTTTGCAACCAAGCTTACAAGAGATCAATCTTTTAAGATTTGTAGCTCTTTCGCCTGCTAAAAACAGTTTTTTCTTATTTCCTAAAGAAGAAAATCCAGTAGCGACCTTAAGTAATTTCGTTAGAATCGATACATTAATATGGGGGAAATTACAAATAACTGCGGAATCGAAAATATTACATATATCTTGCAAATTAGCAACTGAATCTTCCCTGCCATCAATATTAAAGCGGTCAGCTTTTTTTACTTTCATGAGTGAAGCAGCATCACCATCAATATTAAAGAAATCCCCTTTTTCATGACTAGCTCCAATACAGCAAGTCATATAAGTTAACGCTTGTCCAAGGTATGCTCTAGGATCATGCATAGGAATTTCTAATCCCTTTACATGCGCTGCTAAGTCAGGGTCAACACCTAATTTTTCAGCCATAATTTTTACGCCTTCTGCTAAAATATCCCCTATCCCTTCTCTCTTAATAATTTGATTAAGAAGTTTTAAAACTACATCCTCATTTCCCCATTTTAATTCTTCTAATGTAATATTGTTCAAGTATTTAGAAATATTATCAATAGAAATCTTATTTTCAGCAAGATAGATTAAGAATGATATTGAAACTCCACTAGATATAGTATCAATTCCTTCAAGATTACATATATGATTTGCTTTTAGAATAGATTTGAAGTCTAAAATTCCTAACATTGGACCAAAAGCCGCAACTGTTTCGTATTCAGGACCATCAATTTCGACTTCTTTCCCATCTATTTCTGCAATTGTAATCTTCCCGCAACCGATGGTACATCCTGCGCAGGCATATTTCAAAACTGGATATTGTTCTTTTAAAGCTTTTCCCGTCAAGCGTTCAGCGATAAATTCTGTATTTGTAAAATAATTAGCAGGAACATCAGCTAAGACCATCCCCATATCAGTATAACATAAAGTGCCATGATTACTGAAAAATTGTGATGCGAATGCGTTCATTATATTTTTTATAGAGTTTCTTCCTGTCTTTGAGAGTGTTTCTTTATCAGCATATTCAATTGATTGCCCTCCTTTAACAGCTATTGCTTTTAACTTTTTTTTGCCCATAAGTGCTCCCAAACCACAACGACCAGCGGCTCTCCCTTCATCATTAATAATGCCAGCGTATTTTACTAAGTTTTCACCACCCTTCCCTATGCAAGCTATGCGGATTCTATTCTCGTTAAGATTAGTTCTAATTGTCTCGATTGTTTCTCGAGTATTTTTTCCCCAAATATCATTCGCATCTTTAATTTCAATTTGCCCTTCATTAATAACTATATATTTTGGCTGATCAGCTTCTCCAGTTATAACTAAAGCATCAAATCCAGATTTCTTTAACGCTATAGGAAGAAAACCTCCTGATGTAGCTTCTCCCCAAATGCCTGTTAAGGGTGATATCCCTGCTACAGAATATCTACTACTGGAGGGAGTAGCTGTTCCTGTTAATGGTCCCGTTGCAAAAACAAGAGGATTAACATTTGCTAAGTGATCATTTTTTAGAATTTCATAAGCCCCTTCCGAAAGTAAATCATAAATAAGTTTCGCTGATAACCCCACGCCTCCAATATATGCCTCTGCTATAGTAGGATCTAAATCTTTAACCTCAACTTTTAATTGGTTTAAATCAATATAAGCAATTTTTCCATTATATCCTAACATCTTTTCTTATTCCTCCTATTTATAAAACAACTCCATTATATCATCTAATTTATTTTCATATGCTATTTCATACATCCATCGTATTGTTGGCGGATCAAGCTTTCGAGTGGAAGATAATGTTGTATAGTCATCAAATGCATATTCCACCATTCGATCCATTTTACTCATATAATCTTCACGAGAAATTTTAGGTTTTTCAAGTTCACTGATGGATAATGGGCATCCTACTAATTTCATAAATGCTCTTAATTTTTCCAGTAATTCTTTTAAAATTTCGTCTCGTTGTCTACCTTCTATTTTAATTTTAAAAACTTTGGCAAGATCTTTAAATCTCTCTGTGACTTTCGCTTGAAAAGCAATCGATATACAAAGATACAATCCTA
>SDNM01000068.1 GCA_004524385.1 Promethearchaeota archaeon | reverse complement strand
TTTTGCAACTGCTAAAGAAACTGATAATATCGCATTAGCACCCAATTTACTTTTATTTTCAGTTCCATCAATAGCTATCAAATGCTCGTCAATTTTTCTCTGATCCCTGACATCAAATCCTACTAATTCTTTTGCTATTATGTTGTTTACATTAGAGACAGCTTTCGTAACATGTTTACCTAGAAAAGCTTTTCCCCCATCTCTTAATTCAAGGGCTTCTAAAATCCCTGTTGAAGCTCCTGAAGGTACAGCAGCTCTTTCAAAACCATCTTCAGCATATACATCTGTTTCTACAGTGGGATTTCCACGCGAATCTAAAATCCACCTAGATTTAATTTTTTTTATTTTAAAATCAACCATAAATATTTACTCTCTTTTTTTTTAATAATATTTATTAATTAAGAATTAAGAAAATTTAATCTAAATATTTTCTTTTATTAAATTATTATATTTTTTTAAGAGTTTTAATGTCAGTAGAAAATCGTCCCTGGGTCGAACGGTATCGTCCGCGTTCTTTAAACGATGTTGTTAACCAAAATGCCATTATAAAACGTTTAAAACAATTTATCATAGATGAATCTATGCCTCATTTAATCTTTGCTGGTCCAGCAGGAACAGGAAAAACAACTTCTGCTTTAGCAATGGTAAGAGATCTATATGGCAAGAAAATGTCGTTAAACAATACTTATTTAGAATTGAATGCTAGTGATGCCCGGGGTATCGATGTGATTAGAACGTATATTAAAGATTTTGCTAAAGCAAGACCACCAATAGAAATTCCCTTTAAAATATTAATTCTTGATGAAGCAGATAATATGACTGGTCCAGCTCAACAAGCATTAAGAAGAACGATGGAAAAATATACGAAAAACTGTAGAATGATTCTTATATGTAATTATTCAAATAAAATAATCCCGCCGATTCAATCAAGATGCGTTGTGTTTAGATTTTCTCCTTTAAATAAAGATGATATTAAAAACAGAATTAAACTAATTGCTTCAAAAGAGGAGCTAAATTTAGCTGCAAATGGTTTAAATGCCTTAGTGGATGTTTCACGCGGAGATTGTAGAAGAGCCATAAATTATTTACAATCATGTGGAACAATATCAAAAAAAATAGACCAAGAGATCGTATTTAGAGTAGCTGGTGAAGTGCCACCAGATAAAATTAAAATTATCCTTCAGAATGCTCTAGAAGGACAATTACAATTATCAATTAAACTATTGAATGAATTAATTAAAGATTATGGAATCTCAGGTAGAAATATCATTAGAGATATACATAGAGAGATTTATGATTTAAATATATCCGAAAATTTAAAAATCGAGCTCTCAAAATTACTTGCAGAATTTGAATACCGTTTAAGTCAAGGAGGAACGGAAGAAATTCAATTGCAAGCTTTATTAGCTAAAATCGTCACCCTGCAAAATTCTGAATAATTGCTTTTTTAAGCCGAATTTTAATTCTTGATTTAGAAAATAGGTTTCCATTCTTTTTTTAGATTTTATATCTACTTCAAATTTAATATTATCATCAAATTTAATATCCCATAAAATTAAACCTGAAGGATCGGCTGGCTGATATAAAAATTGTTTTGATACATCAAATAATTTTAGAAAATCATCATATTCTATTTCACCTTTCCCTAGTTCTAAAATTTTTTTAACCATTCTCCGAATTTGTTGTCTTAAAAAAGCCCTACTCTTAAAATCAAAGACTAAAAAGTCATTATTAATAGAAACTTTAACAGAATCCATATCTCTTACTGTTTTTTCCTCCTCTTTCCCTGGTTTAGAAAAATTTATAAAATCATGTTTTCCCTCTAATTGTTTACAAGCTTTTCGAATAAGATTCAAATCAAAAACTTTACTATTCTTTTGTATATTATCAAGAGGCTCAGGAATTATATATTTGTAATGGCGATATATAGCATTAAATCTCGATAAAAAATCTATTTTAACTTTTGAACAAGCCCATATTCCTATTTCCTTCGGCAATTCCGAATTTATTTCCATTAATATGGGTTTTTTTGTAGTTATGAACGAAAAAGCAGCAGCTCGGGCGGAAACAAATCGATCTGTTCTACTTGCTACTTCAAATCCAGAAGTTTTAACATCTTTTATGTATTTTTTTTCATTTAAAGCGTTAATTAAACATTCTTCAATAGTTAAAAGATTTTTTTGTCTTTGTGAACCATGAAATTTTTTCCTTCCTATATAATAAAATTTTAAGAGATACCTTCTGCTTTCCATCTAATTTCCAATCAATATATTATATATTTCAATTCTAAATCGTAAAGAAACATGATAATAAAATATTATAACATGAATTAAAATATTCAAAAAATTATCAATGTTATTATCTCTCGTTATCATTTTAACGTAGATAAATTTAAATTAATTTAAACAAATAAATGCGTATTTCCATATATTTACACTTCTATAATGAAAAATTTTATATGATTTAGTATTTTTTATAATCTAAATAGATTTTATTAGATTTTCATACTAAATAAGAATAAGATAATGGATGCCTGTTATACGTAGGATTGGCAACTCACTAAGAGGTTTTAAAGACCGGATTCGCAGTTCTGTTGTGGGTGCAAAAAAGCAAAATATTGTCTTTTTTTTAGCGATTTCATTAATCGTAATTTTAGCGATAATGATAAGGCTGACGCCCGTTCTTAGAGGACCAACATTAATTAAAGCATTTGATCCATGGATGCAATATTACCATGCTAAATATCTCAGCGAGCACTCCCTTTACGAGTACTTTCATTGGGTAGATAAAAAGAGCTGGTATCCTGAGGGTTATCAACGAGCAAAGACAAGACCGGGTTTACCCTTTACGGCGGTTGTTATATGGATGATTTTGAATTTTATCGGAATCCCAGTTTCCATATATGATGTCTGTTATTACTTTCCCGCTTTTATGGGTGGAATGACTGTTTTTGCTTGTTACCTTCTCGGAAAAGAGATTTATAATCGGGAATGTGGTTTAATTGCAGCATTTTTCTTAGCATTCAATACTGGACATATGCAGCGTACAATGGCTGGTTTTTTCGATAATGAAACCATAGGCGTGTTTGCGACCCTCATGACATTTTTATTTTTCTTAAAAGCAGTTAAAACAGGCAAATTTACGCATTCGATAATGGCAGGTCTTTTCTTAGGTTATTTATCCTTAAGTTGGGGTGGCTTTAAATTTGTGTTCTTTATTATACCAATTGTAAGTACTTCTATGATTTTATTAAATAAATATGATGAGAATCTCTTAATTGCTAATAGTGGAACCATAGGGATAGGTTTTATTATCCATTCTTTATCTTTTGGTTTTAAATCTAGCGACTTCTTTACTAGTTTATCCTATGGAGGGATATTTTATTTTTCATTAATTTTGATACTATTTCATTTGATTCACTCAAAAAAGAATAATTATCCTAGATTTTATAATATCTTTTTAAATTCAATTAAATGGTTAGCCATTCCTCTTGTAATTATTATTGCAATAATCCTATGGATTAACCCAAAATTAATTCCTCTGGGCATTGGAAACAGATTAAATAGTGTTCTTAGTCCTTTATTACGTGATCAAATGCATCTTGTAGCTTCAGTTGCAGAACATATGCCAAGTGCTTGGTCCATTTTTTATTATAATACTTTAATTCCAATGCTCCTTTTATCTCTTGGAATATTTTTTTGTTTTAAGAGGTTAAATGTTGCGGATATATTTTTAATGACATTTCTATTAACAATATTTTATTTTACTGGAAGTATGATTCGAATTATTTTATTATTTGCACCTGCGGCATCATTAATGGGTGCTTATGGGTTAGTAAACGTTTTGAAAATCTATGGTGGTTTTGTTGGAGAAAGAAGGCTTAGCGTGAGCAGGAAACGGAGAAGACAAATAAGAAGACCTGTTGGGAGATCAGAAGTGTTTGCGGTTTATGCTTTGGTTGGATTTTTATGCATAGCTCAAGTTTTTCATGCAACTGATATTTCGATTAATCAATTATCTTACAGCCAAATGGTAGCTGGAGGACAATTTCATGATTGGGAAGATGCATTGACTTGGATGAAAAATAATATCGCTGGAACCGATGTTGTTGTGAGTTGGTGGGATTATGGCTATTGGCTCACTCCCGTTGGAAATGTAACTACAGTTAATGATAACAACACACATGGTGGCGAGAGAATAGGAATGACAGGAATGGCATTTATGCAAACGAATGAAATATATAGTGCTAAAATATTTAGAGAATTAAAAGCTGATTATGTCTTAGTGTATTTTGGATTTTTAATTACTGGAATGGGAGGCGATGAGGGTAAATGGCCTTGGATGTTGAGAATTTGTAATGACAATTATGCAAAATTTGAAAATTGGGGATTTGAAGAAGATAATTGGGCTGAAGATAGCGTTTTTCTTGAAAGTGATTATATCAATGAAACAAGTGGTAAATATGAAGATGCCTGGTTTCAAAGTCAATTAGTTAGGTTAATGTTTTATGGTGAGCCTACAAGTCCCTCAGGGGTTAATCCTAATAATGATTATTTAAAATGGTATTATGCTTCTCAAATTGGTGGAAACCCATCGTACAATATTAAAGCGAGAGAAGACGATAATGGAAATGAATGGAAAGATCACATCCCTACTAATGGACTGTATGACTTTAAAGTATTTAAACCAGCATATTTCTCTCAAAATGGAATGGTTAAATTATTTCAAGTCGACTATACAGCCTTGGATTCTAGCTTTTCAATAATTAATCCTAAAGTATTTAATATCGGGAGCTCTACATTTAGTTTAAAAAACACAGGAACGAGAGATTTAACAATTACAAATGTAAAAATAAACAATATTGATTATAATTTTACAATGGGGCGATCAAATAATAATAAAATATTGAATACTAATGAGGAAGATATAGTTTGGGTCGATTTAAATATTCCTTATAAAAAGGATGATGTAGTAAATATAACTGTTTCTGCTGAAGCTGATGCGTTGGGGGGAACTAAATATAATTTTTATGAAAACACAAATAATTTCTTTGTTACTGAAGCTGAACCAGGAAAAATAAAAATTAATCGAGAGAATAGTAAAATTGAGCAAAAAGGCGAATTGGCTGATGTTTTTCTTGAAGTGGAAAACGTTGGAATTGATACTGTTAATTTAGATAAATTTTATATTAATAATGAAACAAACGCATATAACGCCACAAGTTATTTAAGTGGATCCTCGGTATTGAGGTCAGGAGAAAAAGCGAAAGCCTATATAGAAAATGTTAACGGGGAATTTAACCCTCTACTTTCAGGTATAACAGGTAATTTAGTTGGAGTAAATACTTCACAAGGTGTAAAAGATGAAACCCTGTTGTCCTATAATACTAAAAACTACCAACTTTCGATACTTAATGATGAAAGAACACTTTCACCTGAACTTTTAGCAGTAAACAGACAAAATACTTATAATTATCACATACCAATTGATTATAATAACATAGATACTTATGCCTACACTGACGGAAACATTAAAATTCGTGTGAAAAATAGCGGAAGTAAAGTTTTGGGATTAGATTCCGTTTATGTTGCTAAAGCGGATTCTGTTAGAAATGGAACTACTTTTGCTTTAACAACTGCAAATGCTATCGATTCTGACAAGATTGATACTATTAATCACGATTTAATATTGAATCCAAACGATGAAAACACCATTATAATAGAACCTTCAGATATTGAGTCAATATTACCTGACATAAATTTAAATGATGAATTAATTATTGCTGTTTCGGCTAAAGGATATGAACTAGATAACCCAGTAGCTTCAGATATCGGTGTATTTCATGCAATTAAGAACGAGGCTAACATTACAATTATTGATAAAATCGATGGTTTAACCACATCTTATATTGCCGCTAATGAGACTGGTAGATTATTAATAAAAAATACTGGAGATGAGCCTATCACTTTAATTAATGTGAGTCTTAATGGAACAACACCTATTTCAGTTGTTAACGATGTTAATTTTCTTTATGGAGACGACAGCTTAGAAGTACAAGAATGCGCATTACTCTCTTTTGACATTAAGGATTTAAAAATAAATCAATCAAATGAAGTTAGAATAAGAGTAGCAACAAACACGACTGCAGAAGCAGTCCATACATTTGATGCTATCGTTAATAGCAATCTCTACAATATTACAATAAGTTCAGCTGATTCGTCAGCAGATCTTTTAGGAGATTTGGTAATAAAAACCACTAATGGTGGCACTCGAGATCTGAACATAGATTCAGTTTACATTAATGGCACCTATTTCAATATCGACGATTTCAGCTTAGGAGTAGGAGAATCATTAGATCTAGAACCCACAGATTCAGTTACATTAACGATTGCTATGTCATATGTTAATAACACATTATCAATTGAATTAGGAATTCCAAAACTTACTACAATTCATAAATTAGAAGTTTTAGTTCGCACGAAAGAAGGCGCCGAAGATATAAAAATTTTAGATATAGATTAAATTATAGAAATTAATTTTTCCTTAACATCATAAAAATCTTAAGCCATTGTTCATTAAAATAGTTTAGTCTAATCGTTTATATATATTTAAATCTTAAATCTTTCATTAGAGCAATATTCAATTCATATGAGTAAAAAATTCAAAATTGAGTCTGAATTTACGGCACGAGGAGATCAACCTCAAGCAATTAAAAATCTTGTTAAAAATATTAAAAATGGTAAATGCTTTCAAACATTATTAGGTGCCACCGGAACAGGAAAAACTTTTTCGATCGCTAATTTAATACAAGAAGTCCAGAAACCTACATTAGTAATGGCTCCAAATAAAACTTTAGCGGCACAATTATATAATGAACTTAAAGAACTCTTTCCTCATAATGCTGTTCATTATTTCGTCTCATATTATGATTATTATCAACCTGAAGCTTATATGCCGATTACTGGTTTGTATATTGAAAAAGATTTTAGCGTGAACGAGGAAATTGAAAAATTAAGATTAGCATCTACTCATGCGATAAAAACTCGAGAAGACGTAATAATAGTCGCTTCCGTTTCATGCATTTATGGAATTGGAAATCCTGATGAATGGGTTGCTGTTTCTTTGAATTTGGAAGTAGGACAATCTATTAAAAGATCTGATATAATAAAAAGCGTAATCAAAATGAATTACGAACGAAAAAATATTGAATTTAAAAGGGGCGTTGTTAGAGTGAAAGGAGATATTGTTGATATTTTTCCAGCATACTTAGATACAGCTATAAGAATATCGTTATTTGGAGAAGAGATTGAATCAATTCAAGAAATACATCCGCTTTCTAATCAAGTTCTTAAAGAATTACCCAATTGTCGAATTTTTCCAGCTACCCATTTTATTATTCCAGAAGAAAATAAAATAAAAGCATTAGAATCAATAAAAGTGGAATTAAAGAAACAGATCACATTCTTTAAAAATGAAAAAAAGTATGCAGAAGCTCAACGTATTGAAAGGAGAGTCAAATTTGACTTAGAAATGATGAGAGAAATGGGGTATTGCAAAGGAATTGAAAATTATTCAAGACATTTGGATGGTCGACCTCCAGG
>SDNM01000067.1 GCA_004524385.1 Promethearchaeota archaeon | reverse complement strand
TTCAGAAACTTTGAATAAAAAGATTAAAGACTCAGGAAGAAAAGCTTTAAAAAAATTAATTCAAAATCCTAATATGAAAACATTTATAAAAGCATCAATCGAATTTGTGGAAAATACGAATATACTTAATATCCTCAGATTAGAAAAATCGAAAGAATTGATGGAGAATTTAAATAAGTTGAATATTACTGGGGCGAGTATGAATCAATTAGGACGTTCTATCTATGCTATTGGAAATAAAGAAGAAGAAAAAAACATAATTGAAGTTTTTGAAGCTTTTAAACCCGATATAAGGATATATAATTTATCAATAAACAATAATTATCCAAGAATTCTAAAAATTAAGTAATTTAATTCTAGTTAATTTTAATTAAAAGCAATGGTTTTATACATATTAAGAAAAATAAGAAAATTTGGATGATTATATTAGATGAGTGATTTAAGAACGCTTGGGATTATCGGTGTAGGTAATATGGGTAATGCTCTTTTAAGTGGCATACTAAGCTCACAAATCTTAAAACCAGAACAAATCATTATTTATGATATTAGTGAAAGAGTCCTTCAAAAATGTATAAAAGAATTTAATATAGAAAAAGCAAGAAGTAATGAAGATTTAATAAAAAATTCGAAATATATATTAATCGCAGTTAAACCTCAAGTAATAGAAGGAGTTTTAAAAGAAATTGGAGCAGTAGTAACAGAAGATAAAACAATTATTTCTATAGCAGCTGGAATTTCTATTGCTTATATAAAAAATTTTATTAAAAAAAATCTCGGAATAATTCGAGTTATGCCTAATACACCTGCATTAGTGGGTGAAGGTGCTTCTGCATTAGCCCCAAATGATAATGTAAGTACTGAAGAATTAGAATTCGTGAAAAAATTATTAAGTTCGGTAGGATTAGTAGTAGAATTAGAAGAGAAACATATCGACGCAGTAACAGGATTATCTGGAAGCGGTCCAGCATATATTTTTATTATTATTGAAGCTTTGGCAGACGGGGGTGTTAAAATGGGCCTACCTAGAGATGTGGCCTTAAAACTTGCTTCTCAAACCGTTTTAGGTTCAGCAAAAATGGTTTTAGAGACAAAGAAACATCCTGGAGAATTGAAAGATATGGTAACTTCTCCTGGAGGCACAACTATTACTGCTTTGCATGAGTTAGAAAAAGGTAAAATTAGAGCAACACTTATGAAAGCTATTGAATCAGCAACATTAAAGTCAAAATCTATGAAATAGCTTATCATCTTTTTATATAGATGATAGAATATGTTAAATTCTATTATATTTAATAATTAGTAAGGTTTTTGTCTGAATCTAACTAAGCATATTATCAAAATTGTCTCCAATTATTTGGCAATCTCTTATACCAAGATCGTTCCAAAGGTTTAATTCTAAAATTATACGATTTTGGTTTTTATCTACTTGATGGAAGTTATTTTTTTGAAAAAATTCAACACCTTTTTTATATTTTTGAGGTAATTTTACATATATGGAAGCAATCCCTTTTTTTTTAAGAATACTTTTAAAATTGTCCAACAACGCTTTTCCAATGTTTTTATGTCTAAATTTAGGATTTACAAATAGCAAATGTAAGTACATAATTGGTACTATTTTTTCTATTGAATCAATTTTTTTACCTTCATCTTCGCCAACTAAAATACCTGCCAGAATGGAATCATAATAAGCTGTTAAAATGAAAAATTTCTTATTAAAAAATTTTTTTTTAAAATCTTTAATAAAATCTAAAAATTCCATAGCACATAATTTCAATTCGATAAAATCTTCTTTTCCGGCAAGTTTAATTTCAATTTTAGGCGAGCTCATCTTAAAATCCTTTATTTATATAATTCTATTTTCAATTTTTCTATAAGGCCTTTTTTAATCATTCCATTATTTCTATCAAAGGCCTCGCAAACAACGCTTCTAACGCCAATTATGTCTGGAGATATTTGTCTAAGTTTTAGTATATCTTTTATCATTATCCTTCCTGCCAAGGCAACTTTAAGATCTAACTCTTTTGCTTTTTCTTTAAATTTAATTAATTCTTCCACGCTTAAAAAATCAAATAAACCCATACCATCTTTGATATATGTATCAAGCATAGCAATATCAGAACCAGATTCTGCTGCAATTGTTGGAATCTCTAAATATTTTAGTGAAATCTTTTTTCTTGAGCGATCTGCATATCCTGCTACTACAACTTTTATTTCTTTATTAAAACCTTTAACGGTTTTAACGACATTTTTCATTAATTTAATACCTTGATTTTCATTTTTAGGACCTTTTAAGCCCACCTTTATTATGTCGGCACCTGAAACTGCCGCCCCTAAAGCTGCTAATGATGCAGAACCGGGTAAATTAGGAAAATCTCCAATAGCAGCACTTAAAAGTTGAGAGCTATTTGAAGGAATTAATTCTTTCATACGTTTAATAATCCATGGAAAATTTGCCCCCAGTGATCCCTCATTAGGATTTTTACAATCGATATAATCTATCTTAGAATCGACTATTAACTTTGCTTCTTCTATGCTTTTAGGACTTATCAATAGTTTAATTTTATTGCGCATATCTAATCATAATTAATATAAAGAAATTAAAAAATTTATTTAGCTGAAATTAGAAACAAAAGCATAATCTAAAAAAATTTAGATTATAAAAAAAAATATAAATAGCATTTATTGTATTATGATATTATTATGTCACCTAAAGAGATTACAAAATTTCCCATCACAGACGCTGTTTTTAAAGACCCTTCAGAAGTTATAATAGAACTGACAGAAAAATTAGATGGTTTGAAATATACAAAAGTAATTCAAACATATGTTATGGAAAATCGAAGATTAACTCTGATTTTACAAAAAACAGGATCGCCTTATTTTAAAGGAAAAATTGTATGGTTTGGAAATAAAAAAGATGGCACTGAGGGGACTTTATTTTGTGTAGATACAGGATCCGAGTTAAAACAAATTAATCCAACTGCCGAGAATACAGGATCAGTAATATTAGATACTAAAAAAGAGATAATTGCTGTATCTACTGTATCAACGGCTAAGTGTGCAGTGTGTTCAAGAGATATAGAAATTTTTGACGATATAACTGGATGTCCTATTTGTCAAGCAAAAGCACATCGTGAACATTTAATAGATTGGATTAATATGAAGCATTCGTGTCCAATTTGTAATAAACCTTTATATGTATCATCTACAGGGGCAATTATTGTAAATTAATTTATTTAAGAACTTTTAATTTATCGATTTTAATCGATCCATCATATAATGCAGTAGCAATTAAAACTCCAGAGAATTTATTGTTATAATAACTTGTCAGATCCATTAAATCTTTAATTCCACCTCCAACTAAAACAGCTCCTTTAAAACTTTTAAGAATTTTTAGATAGACTTGTGGAATTCCTCCTATTTTTTGTCCAACTCTAAATAAATCAAGAAGGATTAGTTCTTCTACTCCAAATCTCTTTAATTTATTTACAACATTAATTGGGTTCTGATTTCTAAGATCTTTTATTTTTGAAATTATTTTTCCTTTAAACATATCTAAACTTACAATTAATTTGGATTTTCCTAAAATTCTCAATCCTTCGTAAATCACATTATAGTCGTTAATAGTTTCCAAGCCTAAAATTAATTTTTTTATATTATATTTCGAGTATTTTAAAAGATCTTCTATATCCTTAATTCCTGGATCAAGTATTAGATCTATTTCTGGAATTTTTAAAATTGTAGATAATAATTGTAAATTGGGACTATATTTAATAATTGCATCTAAGTCCGCTATATAAAATTCCCTGAAATTAAATTTTTGTTTGAGAACTTTTATGATTTCTATTGGATCTGATGAATTTATTAATTTAGATATTAAGGGTTTATATTTAGCTCTCTCACCTTTTATTGCATGTACTGCCTTAGAATCCAATATATCTATTACGGGTATGATTCTAAAACTTGACATTATTTTAAATTAAAAATTTTTGGTATAGGTGATTGATTAGAATTAACAAATTTTAATATTATGAAAATAAAAATGCTAATGCATTGTAAGTTTATTTTTTTTTGAAAATATAAATAACAAATCGTTAATACTCTTTTTTTTTAAAAGGGATTAAATTTAATTAACAAATAACAATTTGATTTTTAAGTTATAATTTCTAAATTACTCTTAAAAAATCATAATTAAAATAAATTTATTAACGAGAAAAATGACAATTGAGGCATATATCAGTAAGATCCTTGAGGAAACTGGATTAACAAGAAAGGAAATTAAGGATTTAGTAGAAGAAAAGAAGGTTGAGTTAAAAGGATTAATTTCTGAAGAGGGGGCTTTATTTATAATAGCAAAAGAGTTAGGTGTTGATGTCAAAGATGAGAATAAAGAATTATTAAAAGATATTGAGATAAATATTTCAGATATAACCGAAACTATGAAAAACATCACTCTTGTAGGAAGAATAAAAGAGATTTACAGAGTTAGTAGTTTTGAAAGGAAAGAAGGAGGAAAAGGTCATGTAGGGTCTTTTTTATTACATGATAAAACAGGAGATATAAGAATAATTTTGTGGGATGAGCATGTTAAGATATTCAATGACTGTAATTTTGATATAAATGAATTAGTAAAAATTATAAACGGATATGCCAGAAAAGGGAGATCAGGTGAGCCAGAAATAAATATCGGTAGACTGGGGAAGATTATTTTATCGCCAGAGGATATAGATTATAGAAATTATTCTAAAATAAAAAGCGAAATAATACCTATAAATAGTATTAATTTAAATATGAAATCCGTTTCTATAGAGGGATGTGTTCTCCAGGTTTACCCAACTAAGGAGTTTACGAGAAAAGATGGATCTCCAGGAAAGGTAAAATCGCTAATATTATTGGATTCTTCGGGATCTTCTATACGAATAACATTTTGGAACGAGGACACAGAAAAAGCAACGGATCTTGAAGGTGATAACTTTATTTCATTAACAAACTTAAATCCTAGATTAAGCTCTCTTGATTCTAAGACAATCGAATTACATGCGAATAATTATACTGCTATTACTAAAAAAGATAAAAAGATAGAAATCAAAGGTGATTTAGTTGAGAAAATTGAAAGTCTTCAAAAATCAACGGGGATTGTATCGTTACAAGGGATTATTTCTTCAGTTGATAACCTAAAGAAAGTAGCGTTAAAATCTGGAGATGAGGTGGCATTATTAGGATTTGTAGTGAGTGACGATTCAGATGGTATAAGAGTCACTCTTTGGCGTGAAAAAGCAGAGGAATTTTCAGAAACTCTGAAAGTGGGCATGGGTATTTTGTTGAAAAATGTCATGGTTAAATATAGCAATTTTTCAGGAAGGAATGAAATTTCATTCATAAATGATTCAAGTATTGAAATCGTAGATATAAAAATAGATAAATTAAAAGATATCGAACCACAGAAGAAAGAAAGGGACTCTAATTTTATAGGAAATTATACAAAAATAGATTCAATAAACTCTGCTGGAATATTTGAGATAAAAGGTTATATTGCTAAAGAAATTAATAATATCATTGTTTACGAAGCTTGTTCTAACTGCAACAGAAAAGTTGACAATTGCGCTTGTGATACGAGAGGGGATATTGAGAGCCGATTAATATTTAACATCATTATTGATGATGGGAGTTCAACAATAAGAGCTGTCTTTGGACGGAATGTTGGTGAAAAATTTTTAGGAGAAGAGACAGAACTTATAAAAAAACTTAAAGAAACACCAGATTTTGAGAAGTTTTTGAAAAATAAATCCAATGAGTATTTAGGAAAAGATATTATAATAAGAGGTCGAGCTAAATTTAGTGATTTTTCAAATTCTTATGAAATATCAGTTTATGATTTTAAGGGTTTAAATATTAATGAAGAATTAGACAGAGTTATGAAAGAAATAGAAACCTAATTTTTTTAATTTATATACTATTTTTTAATATAAAGACATCTTATATAGTTCTAGCTAGTAAAATGTTTGGTTTTTAATTTATGCAAAAAATAGATATTATAGGATTAGGAGAAGTAGTTTTAGATTGGGTTGCAGAAATTCCACATTTTCCTAAGCCAGACGAGAAGATTGATGCATTAAGTGAGAATTATTTTCCAGGTGGTGTTACTGCTAATTATTTAGTTGCTATTGGTCGTTTAGGAGGGTCTTGTGGTTTTATTGGAGCTGTTGGAGACGATTCTTATGGAGATCTCTTAATTAAAGATTTTCAAAAAGAAAATGTTGACACAAGTTTAACTTTTAAAAAGAAAGGAAAGAAAACACCCGTAAATTTTATATATGTGGCAAAAGGGGAGAAGACTATAATACAATCACCTCATATGAAAATTACTAAAATTGAAATTGATGATTTGAATATAGAATACATTGCAAATTCAAAATTACTACATACTACAATTATTCATCCAGATATAACTAAAAAAGCGATAGATATCGCAAATGCTAATGATATTAAAGTTAGTATTGATTTGGAATCCCAAATTGCCCAGAAAGGATGGAATAATCTAAAAAACATTCTTTTAAAGACAGATATATTAATACCAAATAAAGAGGGTGCCAAATCGATTACAAATAGTAAATCGCCCGAACAGGCTGCTAAAATATTAATTAATAAAGGAATTCCGTTAGTAATCATAACGATGGGAAGTCAAGGAGCTTTAATAACTACTAAAAAATTTCAAAAGTTAATCCCAACTTATAAAGTTGAAAAAATCGTTGATACAACTGGAGCAGGTGATACTTTTAATGGTGCTTTTTCGATAGGTTACTGGATTAAGGGGTGGGATTTAGAGAAATCCTGTAGATATGCTAATGCTGCAGCATCATTAAAAATTCAGAAATTAGGTGCCAGAACTGGAATGCCAAATGAAAAAGAGTTAATCAAATTTTTAAAAGATAATAATGATCCTCTTTTTTAAGTTAATTAATTAAGCAAATCTTACTGTATTCATGAGCTTTGTTTATGATATTGTCTATTATTTCATATATCTTTTCTTTTGAGATCTGAGATTGTTCCCTATTAAATGGCCAAATTCCAATAAGAATATTTCCCATCTTTTTCGTGTTTCCTATTAAAAATCCCGTTTTTTTATTTTTTAATTGAAAAAGGAGGATAAAATAATAATTATAAGAAATTAAGGAAATTTGTTTACCAAATTGTGTTATTTCATCAATATTTTTAATAATAACTATATTTTTGTTTATTTCACTTAATTTTTTTAGTCCTAATACATATTTAGCAGGAATTTTTATGGGATCTTCATGGAGTAAACTTTTGAAAGTTAAAGTTAGATTTTTTTCCTTAGTTTCATTTTTACCTTTAAAAATTACTTTATAAATAGTTAAACTCATAGACCTCGATTAGAAAACTTGATATATTTATTATTAATTAATTCACAAAATCTAATGACATTATTTTAAGATTTAAAATAATTATCAATAAATTATCTTATAGATTTTCCAATTTTCCTTATTATTCTTGAATTAAGATATTTTCTTCAGAGAATCCTAAGTCGATTAAAAATTTTTTTAATTTAAATCGATGATCTCCTTGCAATTCTAGTTCATTCCCTCTAACTGTACCACCAGAAGCACATTTTT
>SDNM01000066.1 GCA_004524385.1 Promethearchaeota archaeon | reverse complement strand
TGAAAGTGTCGAAATAAGAGTTCCGGGTGCAACAGAATTAGGCAAATTCAAATCTTCTAAGGGGAATCTCATTGTTAAAGTATTTAATCTTAATTTTCGTCCATTTGAATTATGTAGAAACTGTGATAGAATTGCTTTTTGTAATAAAGCTTTATCTTCTATTAGAATATATCAACGAGAAAAAGATGTGCGAATTTGTATATGTACTGAAAGAGATGAGAACCAATACCATATGATTATTGATGAGTTTCTTCAATATCCCGTCTTTGAAGAATTTAAGAATTATAGAGAAAATAATATGCTTTATTTCGAAAAATTCTGCGATAACTTAAATTTCCAATAGAAATTCTTCAAAAACTCTAAAATTTCCGATTTCTTAGTTTTTCCTGTATATCTTTTTCCTGATATTTTTCGGTGTTTATAAGATAATCATTAATAATTTCATTTTCAATATCAGAAAACTTATCTTTTAACCAATGAATACCTTTGGAATTAAAGGGAATTAATGAATTTAGTTTAAGTCTATTCTTTTTTGCTAATTCTTCTGCGCCCTGCTCCCGGTCTAATATTACTATAATGGTTTTGCAATTAATATTAATTTTCCTTTTAATTGCTTCGCTTTTAAGCTGTTCAAGAGCAATTAACTTACTATCGAGTTTTGTCACTAAATCATCTACTAATGCAATGTTATCGCCTTCTTGGAAAAAGCCTTCAACAAGATTATGCTGACCATACTCAGAAATTTTATCTTGAAAATCTGTAATACTCTTTATACCTTCTAATTTTCGAGTATAACACATAGGAATATTATTTTCTAAGGTAATTGCTGTTGCGATAGGTACTCCAGCTGAAGCAATTCCGACTAATCGATCTATATTTTCACATTCTTCTTTAATTAAACGTCCCAAAGCATAACCTATTTTTTTTAATATGTGAGGAAAACTCCCTAAAGGTCTTAAATTAATATATAATGGACTCCATAAGCCAGAGAACAATATCCATCCTTCTGGTTTTGATTTATACCAAGTATCAATCATATTCGAATCATATAATAATCCTAATATCTCTTTACCAAGTTTTTCCTTTTCCTCATCCCAATTCATACTTTTCTACCTATTCTGGCTCTTTATAGTATATATAAAAATATAGCTTTAAACTCTTATTATTTATTGGAAGATACTTTAATTTTATTATGAAATTAAGTAAAAAATCTTAATCAATCTACAATCTTAAATTCATTAAAAGGTTTTTCTATTCTAATTCTATAGAATTTTAAGAATATCGAGAACCTGGATTTATTTCACAAAAAATATGAAATATTAGAACAGAAAACGATACTAAAGATGATTAAAACTTGAATATCATTATTCTTCTGTTCATCTTAAACTTTTTTAATTGTATACAATTATCGAATTAAACTCGAAATATTTAGAACTAGTATACATTTCTGTAATACGATGAAAAGATTTAAGACAATTGATACTGCTCGTGGAATGGCCATCTTTGGCATGGTGATTGGACATATGCTTAATTGGTGGTTAACTGAAGAGGATTTATGGATATATATAGTTTACTATATAATTTTGGCGCCTCTTGGAGTTTCTGCTTTCTTATTTATTTCAGGAGCAAGTGCCACTTTAGGTTATAGAAAAAGGCTTACGCAAATTAAAGAATCAAATGAATTTAATATGCAAACAGTTAGGAATGTGTTTATGTTAAGAGCATTCCTTCTACTGGTAATTGCTTTAATTTATAATATTGTAGGAGCTTTCCTAGTATTTGAAGATCTTAGATGGATTTGGGCTTGGAATGTTCTGCAAACAATCGCTTTTTCACTTTTTTTGATATGGCCCTTATTAAGGACTTCAAAAATCCTTAGAATAATTCTTGGAATTATATTATTAATTGCTAATCAATTAATTTTTGAATTTTTATTACCTTATCAAGGGCAGATTAATTTTTATGGGATATTATTTTATCTTTTATTCAACCCACCACATGAATATGTAATTCTACCCTTTTTCTCCATATTTCTTCTTGGAACAGTATTAGGAGAGTTTCTTTTTGAATTAGATCAAATAGAAAATCAAGATGAGAGGAGAATTGCTTTTAAAAATCTTCTAATGTACTCGTCAATTTTAGGATTAAGTCTAATGATATTCGGCATTTTATTTCAATTTCCTAGTTTTTTAGAACATGCTATGTTTTCATCGATGGTTTATTCATTGGGATTAATCTTAATTATTTTTTCAGTATTAATGTTGATTGAAGAATTTGAAATCATAAAGATAAAGAAAAACCATAAATTTTTCTATTATTACTCCTATTATTCCTTTACTATATATATAGTGCATAATATCTTATATTTTCTCTTTTATCGTCAGCTCACCATAATAACTATATGGATTCCGGTAATTGTGACAATGATTATATTAAGTTTAGTAATTATATTCGTCCATAAAAAATTAGGTCCATATGCATCTATAAAATTTGGAATAAGTGTTGTTTCTTTTGTAATGATTGTGAGAAAAAAAGATAGAATTAAGCAGATTTTAGCAAATTAAAAAATTTTAAATTATTTGAGAGGTTAGAGTTAAATTTATCGGCGATAATCTAAAACACAATCGGCACAATATTTAGAGATAAAATTAAGCGGATTTTAATAAAATAAAAAATTTTAAATTATTTGAGAGGTTAGAGTTTAATTTAAGGACTATAATAAAAAACACAATCTGCATAATATTTAGAAATAATAGAAATTTCGATCTAATAATGAAAAGATATAAAACCATTGATATGATTCGCGGATTTTGCATGATTATAATGGTAGGGGGGCACATGTTAGATTGGTGGTTAACAGCGGAGGATTATTGGTTATTTTTATTTTTATATACATTTTTAGCTCCTTTAGGCGCTGCTGGATTCGTGTTCATTTCAGGAACTGTTACCTTTTTATCTTATCAAAGAAATATGTTAAGACCTGAAGCTTCAGATAAATTATTTAGGCAGAAACTAAGAAATATATACTTATTTAGGGCGCTTTTTCTCTTAATAATTTCGTTTATTTATAATATTTTTGGTGCATTTGCGGTGTTTGGTGGTGATATTAGAGCAATTTGGATGTGGAATATCCTACAAACACTTAGTTTTTCATTTTTTATGGCATGGCCCTTATTAAAAACTTCAAAAATCCTTAGGTTAATCCTCGCAATTATTATATTAATTGTAAATGAACTAATTTTAGGATTCATAAAGGAACATATAGGAGAGGCTAATATTTATGGTTTCATATATTATATTTTATATTTTCCCCTATACTTATATCCAATCCTGCCCTTTTTCACCATCTTTCTTATTGGAACAATAGTGGGAGATCTTATCTATAATCTTAATCTAATTGAAGATAAAGCTGAAAGAGAAAGCGCCTTTAAAAAGAAATTTATTTATCCATTCATTTTATTAGGATCAGTCATAACTCTTTGCGGAATTTTATATCTTTTCCCTAGTTTTTTATATTATTCAACAATTTCAGCAACCTTTTACGCCATTGGTGTATTATTTCTATTTATTTCAATAACACTTGGTTTAGAAGAATTTGAAATTTTTAAATTGAAAAAAAGCTATCGATTTTTCTTTTATTACTCTTATTATTCATTTACAATCTATATTGCTCATAATCTTTTGTTTTTTCTATTTTATCGTCAATTAACTGTAATAACAATCTGGATAATAGTTATTCCAGTAATAATTATAATGACAATTTTACTAAGGTTCATTTATATTAAATTGGGACCTAAGGCGTCTCTAAAGGTAGGCATAAGCATTGCAAGCTTTCTATTGGCAACAGAAATAGAGAAAAGAAAAAAGAGAAAAATTTTAGAAAAAGAAACTAAAATTTCTCAATAATAACATATTATTTTGGATTTTTTCTTTAAATTTTAGTTATCAATTAAATAATTATGAATTAATTGAGAGTTTGGACTTCACTTTAAGTGCTACAAAATAAAACGCAATCAGCACAGCGAACCATATTAATTGTGGCATCAATGTAATATTATGCCCGTTAAAAAATTAAGAGATAATTAAACTCTGATCATAGAAATCTGTTAATCTATCTTCAACTATTAAAAAATCTTGACTAGTTTCATATAATTTGTCGATATCGTTTTTTAAATCTTCGAAGATTGCATTCCGTTTAAACTTATACGTTGGAGTAGTGTATTTTTCACTGGTAAAAGCTGCACTACTTATAAGAAATTTTTTTGGACGCGAAAATTCAACTACATCTTTTGTGAGATTATTGACTTCTTCTTTTATTTTATCTAAAATCTTATTATTTCGTATTAAATCTTTCCAAGAATTATATTCTATATTGTTTTTGTCAGCGTATTCTTTTAAAGGCTGTTGGTATGGAACTACTATTGCGGTTAAATATTTTTTCGTATCGTCGCCGACCAAGATAAATTGAGCAATGATTTTTGAGGTGGGTGTTATTAAAGTTTCTATTGACGCAGGGCTAATCATCTTTCCAGTGGATAATTTAATCACAATTTTAGATCTACCTTCTATTTTTACATAGCCGTCCTCATCTATTTTTACTATATCTCCAGTGTGCAACCAACCATTTTCATCAATAGCTTTGGCAGTTAACTCAGGTTTTTTCCAATAACCTTTCATTACCATCGGTCCCTTAATTAATAGTTCACCTGTAAGAGGGTCCATTTTTTGTTGAATATTCTCATATGGATTATCAACTATTTCTATTGGCGGTCCAATCGTACCAATCTTACTAAAGATATCAATCTTTTTATTAAAATTAGGTCGAAAATCAGAATTATATTCCGTTCTTAGAAGATGGGTAACAGGCGATGTTTCTGTTAAACCATACCCTTCAATCATATTGATTCCAAGAGTATTGAAAAAATATATTAAATCTTTTGAGATTGCAGCTGAACCACTAACCATAAGTTGCCACCGCCCTCCAAGTTTCTTTGTAATTACTTTCCCAACAAGTTTGGCTGTTGTTTTTTGCCTTAATTTAACACCAAATTTATTTTTCTTCCCTAAACCTTTATTGGTATAATATTCCTTACCATTAGCAATTACTTTATTAACTATGTTTACGATTAATTTAGGATAAGCAGCAAGTTCATCTAAAATAATGTTGTAGATTTTCTGATAAAGGTAGGGAATTCCACACATTATAGTAGGTTTAAATTCTTCAAAAGCTCTTCTTATTTTTTCAGGATCGTACTCTCCAACAATATTCATTGTTGCTCCGATAAACAATGAGCAATATTCATCAACACATCGTCCAAATGAGTGAGAAAATGGCATAATTGCACAGAATTCCATTTTCCATGGTTTTACCCCCTTTTTAAGGGTTAGAGCAACGGATATTCCAGCAACTGCATCAGATAGGAAGTTTTTATGTGTTAACATAACTCCTTTAGGGATGCCAGTTGTTCCTGAAGTATAAATTAAACTCGCTAAATCATCCTCTTTTATATTTTTTATTGAATTGTTGAATGTATCAGGTCCCAATGTATCGTTTTCTATTCCAAAAGTCTCCCTAATATTGAGCTCTTTAAAACCATCTGATAATAATTCATTAAAAGAAATAACTTTACTGTTTCTTAAAGATTCATCAAACGGTTCAATAGCAATAATATATCTCAAGTCAGGAATTTCTTTTTCAATGGACAGAACTTTTGCTAAATTTTCTTGAGTATCTACAAAAATTGCTTTACTTTCAGAATCTTTCAAAATGTACAAGATTTCTTTAGGTTTTAATGACGGATAGATTGCTACGGTTACACAACCTAAAGCTTGAATGCCTAAATCCGCATATACCCATATTCGAGATGTTTCTGAGCAAATAGCAATATGATCTTGCTTTTCAAAGCCAAGAGCATTCAAAGCATAAAAAACAGATTTTATCTTTAGCCCCAATTCTTCATAAGAAAGTGATTGGATTGTTCCATCATCCTCAAACCAACGAATAGATGTTTTTTTACCATATTTCTTAATACTGGCAAATATCATCTCAACAAGATTATTATATCTCACTTTTGGTAAATATTTGCTCCATCTCTTTTTTGCCATCTTCCTAAATCATCCTTTTAAGTTTATGAAATTTTTATGAATTTTAGTTTTTCTTAAAAACTTATGATAGATTATATTATGGATACTAAAAAAAATATATTAAAAAAAAGATATATAAAAAATAAAGTTATTTTTTATCAGTATCAGGCTTGGGAATTTCAAAAATTTCTAAGGTTAAATAATAGAAAAAAAAGATATTTATTTAGAGTTACTACGTCTCTCTTTCTCCCAGTCAAAATCCAAAGTAATGAATTTTTTCGTAAAAAGATAAGCTATTAGAATAATTCCAGAACACCATAAACCCCAAAGCACATATCCCCATGAAAAGTCTTTTCCAGGGATATTAGGTAATCCTAAAATAAATCCTGTAATAAATAAGGCGATTGCTTGAAAAATATTGAGTAAGATTTGTGGAAATCCTGCATATAATCCTGCCTTTCTTCCTGTTTCTCCTGATTTTACTTCAGCGTCTTCAGCTAAGTCTGCGAACCAAATATATGGAAACAGATACCAACCTCCCATAAAAGCTGCGATTGCTAAAACAAAAATTATACCAATTAAAAAGTTTATTTCACCAGGAATCAGTCCTATTAAAGTGAAAGGTAATACTATGATTCCTGTCATTAAGATTAAAGAAAACGTTGATTTTTTGCCTTTTTTATCAATAAGTTTTTTCCACATAAAGAGAAAAGCTGTAATTCCAACTAAAAGGCACCCAGCAGCTAAATATAAAGTTGCACCTTCCAATTTCAATACAATTGTAGTGAAACCCAATATCGTTGGTGTAATCATACCAATAGCTAAAAAAGCAATGGCCTGTAACCAACATACATTAATGAAATTTTTATCTTTAAATACTTTCTTTAAATCTTCAATGAAACTCATCTGAGCACCTTCACTTGTTTCTACCGGTAGAAAATACGCACATGTGTAAAAAAGAGCAATTAATAACAATGCAAACGCTATTATTAAGATAATAAAGATTAAGTCAATTGCTCCTGTTTTTTGAAAAGATTCAATCAATGGCGGAAATACAAGTAGTGTAAAAACTATACCAATACCTGCTCCAATAAAACTAAAGAGATTCTGGAAAGCGGATGCTTTAGGTCTTTCATTGACTATAAATTGCTCAGCAACCCAAGATTGATAAGGTGTGGTCAAACCACCGTATGAGAATTGAAGCATAGCGTCCCAGACTAATATCCATATAAATAATATGATATAACTTGGATTTTGAAGAAATATCATCGGTAATAATGCGCATATAAAAGCTATTGCTGTTAATGGAGCGAAAAAAATCATGAAAGGTTTTCTTCGCCCATATTTTGTTTTTGTACTGTCAGATAGCCATCCCATTAAAAATTGACCAACCGCAATACTTAGTTTACCAACCGCTAATGCAAGTCCTAGAAGTAGTGGAGTAAGTCCATAGGCATTAATATAAAGAAAAAGGATACCAAAGTCAATAATATCTAAAACGATTGCAGCACTTAATCGAGGCATACCATAAGTTAAAAATTTTCCAGTAGAAGCCTTTCCTT
>SDNM01000065.1 GCA_004524385.1 Promethearchaeota archaeon | reverse complement strand
ATTTGAAATTATTGTTCAAAACAATTCTCAAAAGGAATATAATAATCTTTCTATAAAAATTACCTATTTAAAGGAATTTCTCGAAACAGAAATTATGAATTATCCTATAGATAAATGGTTCCCAGAAGAGGAATTATTGTTTATTTCGCCAATTATTCCTAATGTTAACGAGTATCATTTATTTATTGAACACAATAAGAATCAATGTTTTTCAAAAAAAATAGATTTAAATGCATTCATTAAACATAATTAGAAATTTTTTTAGAAGATTAATTATTTATTTCTCTTGATGGTAGACTTATTTAATTCTAAATCACTAGAAAAAGCTTTAAAAGAAGAAATCTGTGTGGTTTACATTCTATATTTTGACGAAGCTAAAGGTCATGTTCCACTCCTAATTTTTCCATTTGAAGAAGGATCTAAACTTAAAGATAATAAACGATTTATGCGTCCTATCAAATATCATCCTGTATGGTTTTTATCTATTGAAGAGCAAGAACCATTGGATCATATCGACCTTGAATTTAAAGGTTATACTTTTTTTGGTAAAAAATTTCTAACTAAATCTAAGAGAAAAAAAAGACGAGCCGGCCTTAAGGAGGAGTCTCCTGAGATAATTGTTGTAATTGCATCAGTTTCAAATGATATAGCAATCTTCGGGGATGAACTTATACATTTAATAACAGAAGAAATAAAAGAAAAGTTTGATGACAAATTATTTAAAATAATTGAATGTGAGATTGCTAAAGATGAAATTATTAAAACTCCGGAGATCAAGAAAATTATTAATGAAGGCATGAAAATAAAGAAGGATCTTAATAATATGATTGATAAAATTACTGAAAACTACTTTCACAATACAATAAAGCAAAAAGATACGGATTTAATGAACCAACAAAAAGCACTTTCATATTTAGCTTTAAAAGGAATTGATGTATCAGCCATAGGTGATATTAAAAAAACTGACTTTTTTTTAAATAATATTAAATTATTTGATCCCTCTACAAAAGCCGCAAATGAATTAGCGTTAAAAACACCATTTATTATAACTAATGTATCTATAATCGAAGATAGTCAAGAATTGGAAATTACGGTTCAAAATAATACGGGAAAAGAAATAAAAGATGTGATCATAAATATTACCCATTTAAAAGAATTTTTTGAAAAAGAAATTATGGAACAAGATATTGATCTATGGTTTCCTGAAGAAGAATTGTTATTTATCTCACCTATTATTCCTAATATTAACGATTATCTCTTTTTCATCACCAAGAAAGAAAATAAAGAAAAAATCTTTAAAAAATTAATTAATTTAAAATCTTTAAAATCTTTAAAAAATTAATTAATTTGGTTAGAAAAATGTCAGATAATTTACTTAAAGAAGATGAAATCATAATAAGAAACTATCGGACCTCTGATTATGAAGCAACACTCGAGATATTGAAGCAACTTGATAAAGAATTCGATATTGGATTTAAAGAAGAACAATGGAAACAATCCTCTGGTCTACGACAATTTAAACCTAATTTAAAACGTATAACTCTTATAGCAGAATTAAAATCGACTGGTGAAGTGGTAAGCATGGGGATGCTTGAAGCAGTAAAGAATAGTTTAGGCCAATATGTTGGTTATCTTGATAACTGGTCTACAAAAAAAGATTATGTTGGTAAAGGTGTTGGAAAAATACTGGCGGATAGAGCCATTCAAATACTTAAATCATGGGGTTGTACTTCAGTAAGAATTAATATGGGCTATAATGTCAGTAAAAAATTAATCGATGTCATTTGTAAAGGACAAGGTTTCACTCCGGTTTTTATAGTTTTAGAAAAAAAATTTGATGAAAAATAAATTTAACTTCTTTTCTTTATTAGCATTAGCATTTATGTTATTCCCTTTTAAACATTTTATACTTGTTTTTTACCAAAAAATCAAAATAAATATTTTTAATCTTTACTTTTTTAAAATTATAAATTAAAATTAAAAAAAAAATAAAACAAATAAAAGGGTTGATTTTAAACGTGATTGGAATAAAAACGTATGGTGCATATTTGCCAAAGTATTTAATGCCCCGAGAGCTAGTTGCTAAAGCTTAGTTTAGTTCAAATTAAGCGGAAAAAGCATGGGATTTTCCATCTATGCCAGGGACTAAGGCTTTGGCTAATTCTGACGAAGATAGCATTACAATGGGAGTAGAAGCTGGTCTTGACTGTATATCTGGAATAGATCCAAAAACGATTGATGGACTTTTTTTTGCGACAACCACTCAGGTTTATACAGAAAAAAATTCAGCAGCATTTATAGCAAACATTTTAGATTTAAGGGATGAGATTATTACTGCAGACTTCACAGATTCCTTAAGGGCAGGAACCACCGCTGTATGTAGGGCAGTCGAAGCTATAAAAGCAAATAAGGATATTAAAAGGATCCTTGTTATCGCTGCTGATACTAGAGAACCTGAACCAGGTACATTTTGGGAATATGGTTTGTCTGATGGTGCTGCTGCCTTACTTATTGCGGAAGAAGATTTATTACCAATTTCAATTGATGATTATTATTCAGTTTCGGCTAATGTTACTGGTCCTTGGAAAAAACCTACAGATAAGTTTATTAAAACATTTCAGGATAAAATGGATAATAAATTCTATTTTGAAAGCTTAACAAAAGCTATGAGTGGACTTTTAGAGAGAAATAATTTAAAACCTGAAGATATCGCTAGTGCTGCGTACCATTATCATGATCCTAGGGTTCTTGGGATAGTTTCTAAAATGATGAAATTTCCTCAAGGTGTTGCTCAAAATGGATTGTTTCTTCAAGTAGGGTGTGTTGGAACTCCAATGGCATTCTTGTTATTAATGTCTGTTTTAAGAAGACCCAAACCTGAGGCTAAAATAATTTTTGCGGGATATGGAGATGGTGCTGATGCAATTTTATTACAAATAAAAGATAAAGATCTTTTAAAAACATTAAAACAGGGAAGAATGGGCTTGTTAAAACACCAGAAATCTATGGTGCCATTAAAAAATTATAATACGTTAATCGAAAATAAGAAACTTATCGATAGAAATAGATATTCAAGAAGGAGTTCAGCTGTTACACTCTGGCGGGATACTAAATCTCTATATCAGATGTATGGGATTAAATGTAAAAATTGCGGAATGATTCAATATCCAGCGATGTTTAAGGGTTGCTATAACTGCAGAACAGACGATCAATTTGAATTTGTAAAATTGTCTTTAAAAGGGACTGTTTTTACTTATACTTTGGATCATTTATATGGAGGGAGTTATTTAAATACTCCTGTACCGAGATGTATAATTGACTTAGAAGGCGGTGGGCGTATAATGCTTGATATGACTGAAATTGAAAATCCAACTGAAAATGTCAAAATTGATATGCAGGTTGAATTAACTTTCCGATTAATGCATGAAGGCGGAGAATTCCGCAATTATTATTGGAAATGTCGCCCTGTAAGGGGGAGACCATAATAGAGGTGAAAAAAATGGTTAGAAAAGGAATTGCAGATAAAATTGCTATAATAGGATGTGACGCAACAAAATTTGGTGAGTTATGGGATAAAAATCAATATGACTTATTATACGAAGCAGTTAAAGGTGCCAGAGATGATGCTGGAATAACAAAGGATGAGATTGATGCGACTTGGGTTGGAATATTTTATTTCTTTACAGGACTTTCAGGGGCAGTAGTAGAAGATATTTTAAGAATGGATGGCAAACCAGTTACTAGAACGGAGAATTACTGTGCTTCTGGAATGGATGCTTTCAGAAATGCTTGTTTTGCTCTTGCTGGTAATGCATATGATGTGGTTCTTGCATGTGGTGTAGAAAAATTAATGGATGAAGCCTCTAGTGGATTACCTGGCTTTGAATTGTTTGGTCATCCAACATTACCTATACCTTCTGCTCCAGCAATGTTTAGCTTGGCAGCAACAAGATCATTTCACACATGGGGTTGGACTAAGGAGGATTTAGCTCGGGTTGCTGTTAAAAACCATGAAAATGGATCTCATCATCCAAAAGCACATTTTCGTAGACCAACTACAATTCAAAAAGTAATGAATGATGTAATGATTGCAGACCCATTAGGGAGATCTGATTGTTGTGCAATGAGTGATGGAGCAGCAGCCTTAATTTTAACAAGAGTAGAAGATGCTCCAAGTTATTCTTCGCACAAGGATGATTATATAGTTGTAAAAGCGAATGCGATATCTTGTCAAACAAACACTCCTTGGTATAATCCAAATCACACATTCACAAGTTTTCCGGCAACAGTAAAAGCTGCGGAAATGGCTTATAAAGAGGCAGGTATTACAGATCCTAGAAAGCAAATCGATTGTGCCGAAGTTCACGATTGTTTCACTATTACTGAACTTTTAAATTGCCAAGATTTACAATTTTGTGAGATGGGAATGGCAGCTGAAGAATTAAAAAACGGAACCTTTAATTGGGATGGTGAAACTGCTGTCAATCCATCTGGTGGTTTAAAATCCTTCGGACATCCAATAGGTGCTACAGGATGTAGAATGTTAACAGAAGTAACAAAACAACTTCAAGGAAGAGCTGAAGGCAGACAAACTCCTGACGCAAAGATTGGACTAGCCCACAACTTAGGAGGCGCCTTTTGTGTCTGCTCTACTAGCATCTTAGGACAAGCAGATTGAAAATTATAAATCCTAAAAATTTTTTTCTTTTTTTATTAGTGAATGATAATCTTCAAAAATAAGGAATTTTATCGTAATTTATCATATAAAAAAATATAAAATTATTTAATTATATAAAATTAGTTTCTTAGGAGGTAGAGAATTATGACTGAAAAATCAAGAATTGGTTATCGAATTGTAGCGACTATAAAGGATGTAAAGGGAGTTTGTAATGCTGGGCACAAAAAAGGAGATAAAATGGAGATAAGTGGATATGACAGTGGAGGGTTGTGTGGTTTTTTTTACCACGATATTTTTCCATATATTATCATGCTTCAATTCGGAGGGGGATTTCCAGCTAAGTGGGTTGAAGATCCAGATGTAGTTGAGCTTGAATGTATGGATAAATTTAACGCAGTTAAAATAGAATTAAAAAGGATAAAAAGTGAAGATTGAATACAATATTAATTCTATATTGGAAAAGTCAATAATCTTTTAATTTCTAATTAATTCTATTTAATTATGAGTAATGCTAGTTTTAATCAGTTCCAAGGTAACGTTAACACTGATAAAGTTCAATATATCGCAGATCCTCAGCTGAGAAATATTGTAAACGTCTCAATTGCTTTAGAGCGTCCATTATTAGTGAAGGGAGAGCCAGGTACAGGAAAGACATTATTGTCCCACGCGATCGCAGAAGCACTTGGAAAGAGGTTAATTATTTGGAATATAAAAAGCACAACCGAAGCTATTGATGGGTGCTATATGTATGATACAGTTCAAAGACTAAATGATAGTCGATTTGGAAGCGACGATCGCGATGTGAATAATATTAAAGATTATATAACCCTCGGACCACTAGGAGATGCATTTGATTCTGAGGAACAAGTTGTTCTCCTTATTGACGAAATTGATAAGGCTGATATAGAATTTCCGAATGATTTATTACAAGAGCTTGATGTAATGGAGTTTTACATTAAGGAAACCAAAGAGTTTATAAAAGCAAAAACGCGTCCTATAGTAATTATTACCTCAAATAACGAAAAAGAACTCCCGGACGCATTTCTTAGGAGATGTGTATTTCACTGGATAGAATTTCCCTCTAAGAAATTTATGGCTGAAATTTGCAATTTGCATTATCCTAATTTGAAGAAGAATCTACTTGATCAATGTCTTAAGCATTTTTATTGGTTAAGGACTATAACTAAAATCAGAAAAATGCCGTCTACTTCTGAACTCTTGGATTGGATAGGTGTGTTATTAAAAAGTGGCATTTCGGTTGATGAATTAATGAAAGGAATACCTTTCCTTGGAGTCCTTATAAAGAAAGAAAAGGACCTTGAAGCCGTATTGGCAAAAGCACAATTTCCAACCTAATTATTTTTACTTAGGATGTTTGTAGAATATTTTTATTATCTAAAAGAAATACTTCCCACGGTAAGTATTACGGAATATATGACTCTACTGCAAGCCTTAAATAAAGGGCTAATCCATAATATGATGGATTTTTATTACATCTCCCGAAGTATCTTATGTAAGAATGAGCATCATTTTGATCTTTATGATATTGCCTTTGCTAATTTTTTCAAAGACGCTTCAATTAAGCTTACTGACGATATAAATCAGGAAATCTGGAAATGGTTACAAAAAAATACAGATATATTACATTTTCCATTTAGTATCAGAGAATTTCAAAATGTTAATTTAGAAGAATTAGAAAGAAGGTTTGAACAATTATTAAAAGAACAAAATGAACGACATGATTACGGTAATAAATGGATTGGGACTCAAGGACAATCACAATTCGGAAATTCAGGGCTAAATACAATGGGAATAAAAGTCGCTGGGGGAGTTGGCTTGCGTAGAGCAGTTTTAATTGCTCAAAAAAGAATATTCAAAGATTATAGAAAAGATATTATCATTGGGACAAGGCAAATTAAAGTAGCGTTAAAACGCCTTCGAAAATTAGATGATATTGGTAAACTCAACGAATTAAATTTAGATAAAACTATTGATTTAACGGCTAAGAATGGTGGAGATATTGATTTATTCTTCGAAAAAAGGAAGAAAAACAATGTGAAATTAATCCTTCTGATGGATGTTGGAGGTACAATGGACCCTTATATTCATCAAGTTAATTTATTATTCTCTGCAGCGAATCATATGTCGCATTGGAAAGATTTTAAGTATTACTATTTCCACAATTGTATTTACGATAAATTATATGAAAATGCCGCAAGAAACCCAAAAAGGGCAATAGATTTCGACGATTTTCTAAGAAAATATAATAGCTCCTATCGAATAATTATTATAGGAGACCAATGTATGCATCGCAGTGAATTAAAAAATCCTCTAGGAGCTATATATGATGGAGCCACAAATAAAAAGCCCGGAATTTATTACATAGAGGAAATTGCACAACACTATAAAAATAATGTTGTATGGTTAAATCCTGAACCCAATACTATTGAATGGATGTCATGGACACGATTAGTTATCTCAAAAATTATTCCAACATACCCGTTTACAATCGAAGGTATTGAAAAAGCAATGGATTACTTAAGAACAAATGGTAAAAACTCATATACTTCAGTAGAACAACTTAAAGGAGTTCCATTAGCATTTTATTAACATTTTTAGTTTTATTATTGTAATTCCGAAAGGAAAGGTTAAATATATAATTCCTTGATACTTTTATATTAGTATGGAGTTTTCTTTCGATAAAGTTGCGGATGCACTTTACCTTCGGTTTTCTTATGAAGAAGTTGAATCAACCGAGGAGATTGATAAAGGATTAATAATCGACTATGGAAAGGAGAATCATATAGTTGGTATAGAAATTCTAAATTTTTCTGATCGAAAGCTTGATCTTAATGATCTTATTCAATTGCATGCAGAAGAAATTATCCCAATGGTAGTTCAATGCCAGTAAGATTCACTAAACATGCTTTACAACGGATAAAAACTCGAAATATTTCCAAAAACGATATTCT
>SDNM01000064.1 GCA_004524385.1 Promethearchaeota archaeon | reverse complement strand
TTTCGAAAATATTACATTTGGAAGAACGAGTTCAATGGAAGAAGTTGAAATAGTTGCTAAACAAGCTCAGGCACATAGATTTATCACCGAATTACCAAATGGATATTATTCGGAAGTTGGAGAGCGAGGTGTTCAGCTTAGTGGTGGTGAAAGACAGAGAATTGCGATAGCCCGTGCATTTCTTAGTGATCCTCGAATTCTAATATTGGATGATTCAACCTCTGCAATTGATTCAGCTACAGAGGATAAAATTCAAAAAGCTATTCGAAACATACTAAAAAACAGAACAACAATATTAATTACTCACCGTTTAAGTCAAATTAGATGGGCTGATTTAATTTTAGTATTAAAACAAGGAGAAATTGTTGCTAAAGGTACTCACGAAGAATTGCTTAAAACATCAGAAGAATATAGGAAAATTTTTGTTAAAAAATTCGATGTAGATTTAGATTATTTATTAAAACAATGTGAGGAGGAACTATAATGTGGGCCGGTCTTGAAGCAGAAGAATATGACCGAAAGTATAAAGATAAATACTTGGTAAATCGGATAGTTTCATATTTTCGTCCATATAGACGAGAAATGAGCATAGTCATATTCTTTTTGACGATGAGTGCATTTACCTATGCTGCCATTCCAATTATAATTTCAATTGCGGTTACTAATTTAGCAATTAATAGAGAGCCTATATTTTTAGTATTAATAATAATTTCAATTTTTTCTTTAAATTTTTTAGCTTGGATTTTCAATTATTTTCGGCAGAAGTTTACTGCTAAAGTTGTTGGAAACATCGTCCTAGATCTACGACGAGATGCAAATAAGGCGGTATTAAATCACGATCTATCGTTTTTCGATAGGAATCCAATTGGAAAAATTGTCAGCCGAATGAACACAGACAGTCGAGATTTTGGTCAAACTGTTGACCTAACAATGCAGGTTATCTCATCTCTCTTCATTATGGCAATATTGTTAATAGTTATGTGCTTTATTAATTTGGTTTTAGCTATAATTTTTATGATCTCAATTCCGCTATTTTTCATCGTAGCATTATTATTTAGGAAGGTAGCCAGACATAAGACTCTTTTAGGGCAAAGAGCATTAGCATCTGTTAATGCGTATGTCAAAGAAAGTTTTAGCGGGATTCAAATAGCAAAAACTTTTCGACAGGAAAGTAAACTTTATGAAGAGTTTAACGAGGTCAATAATCAATCTTACAATGTTAACTTAAGGAAAGGATATGTTTTATTTACAATTTTTCCTGTCCTTAGTGTTATAATGGGAGTTCTTTTAACTTTAATCGTTTATATTGGCGGGATATACGTTATTGGAGGACAAATAAGTGTGGGAGAATTATATTTATTTCTACAAAGTCTTCAGATGTTATTCTTTCCTCTTTTGGTGATTGCCGCATTTTGGCCCCAACTTCAAGCAGGTTTAGCAGCTTCAGAAAGAATCTTTGCTTTAATTGATACTCCCCCAGCTGTTATTCAAAATAATGATATAAAACCAGAAAAATTCAAAGGTGAAATTGAGTTTAGGAATTTAACATTTCAATACGAAGATCAAAAGAGTGTTTTCGATAATTTTTCTCTAACGATACAACCAGGTGAATCTCTGGCTATTGTTGGTCACACAGGGGCAGGTAAATCTTCTTTAGCTAAATTATTGGCTCGTTTTTATGAATTTCAAGGTGGCGATATCTTAATTGATGGAAAATCCATTAGAGATTTTGATCTTAGCGAATACCGAAAACAAATAGGAATTATACCTCAAATCCCATTTTTATGGTCTGGTACGATTAAAAGTAATATTAGTTATGGTTTTAATAACGCAACAAGAGATGATATTAATGAGGCATTGAATCAAACAGGTGGTTATGGTTGGGTTGAGGAGCTATCAAAGGGATTAATTACGAAGGTTGGTGAAAGAGGTAATCTACTTTCAATGGGACAACGCCAATTAGTCGTTTTTGCCCGAACTTTACTCGAGAATCCTTCAATCCTCATTCTAGACGAAGCTACGGCTAGTGTAGATCCTTTTACCGAGACACGAATACAAGACGCCCTTGAGAAGACAATTAAGGACCGAACATCTATTATTATTGCACATCGTCTCTGGACAGTTCGCCACGTAGATAGAATTATTGTTTTAGATCATGGAAAAATTGTTGAGCAAGGAAATCATGATGAGCTTATGGCAAAAGGCGGAAAATATGCGGAACATTACAATACTTATTTTAGACACCAGTCATTAGAGTATATAGAAAAAATGAGAAAAATTACTCATGCCTAATGAAGAAGAAATTCAGGAAAATATTATAGATCCAGATATAACTGTCGAATATATCTTTATTGAGAAAGCAGAAGAACAAATTAAACCTATTAATGACGAGCAAGGATATCAAATGGGTTTTTTTAATCTATTTGTATCAGGATCATTCAAAAATGATAATCTTACTGAATTTAAACAACTAGTCTTATTTGAATTAGATTTTAGTGTGAAGGAGTATGATCATTTCAAATCTGAGAAATTAGATCTAAATGACTACAAATTTGCTCTTGTTGATAATGATAAACACATAACTGAGTTTTATATAATGGATGAAGCTTTTTTTACTGCTCTATTAGCTTCCCTTAGAAATTTAATGATTATAGGGAAAAATTTCGATATTGAAAAGTTCAAACGGCATGAAATATTCAATGAATGGTTTGATAAATATACCAACAGAGTATAATTCCAAACTAATTATGTTTTCAATATGATTGTTCCCATATTAATGGGAAGATTTGCCCAGTTCTTCCAAATCATTTATATATGATATTTTTATTCTTTAATATAACAAAATCGGTTTTTTTCTCACCGATTATCATGAAAGAAGCGAATTTAAAAAAAAGAAAAATAAATGGAGATCAAGAAATTTCAATAAAAAAATATATAAGACTGATGATTAAGCTAAATTTGTTCTGATTAGCCCTTTAAAATGTTTATCAAAGGTTGCTAAAAACTGGCAATTTAATCGCTCACATTGAACTAAAATGCTACAATCTGTAAAGGATAATCTTTTTTCTATATTTTTTTGAAAAAGACCCCAGGTACTATTAAAATCTTCGTTAGTAAATCCTATAATATTAATTCTTGGACTTTTTAAAACATAATTTCCAATATTTATTGCAAAATCGGGTCGTTTTATTCTGACTAATGCAACAGTTACAAGCTCATCAAAAACAAATGAGGAAGAATAAATCTGTCCAAATTCATTTTTCAAAAATCTCTTCATCCAAGATTGTGCCATTGCAAAATTTTTATCATCTTTATTTTTCAATGCTAATATAAAGCTAGTATCTAGGAAAACAGCCATACTATTCTTCTCCATACAATAAGTCATCAACTTTTTCTGATAAATCAGAAATACCTAATTTAAAGACATCTTTTAATCCTGTCCACGCAAGATCTTTTTCTAATGAATTTAACTCGTTAGAATTTTTGAGTCCTTCAGCTATAAGTGCTTCTTTAATTAATTTTCCAATTAATTTTTTTTTAGTGATTTTTTTTCCCCGCAATATTAAATGAGAGATTAATTCATCTAAATATTTAACATCCTCTTTATCTATTCGAATAGTACTAATAATAAACACCTTTTATATTGTATATATGTATACAAGTATAAAAATATATTAATTAATATATCAAATTAAAAAAAAGAAAAATTTTTACTTCACTACAAAATGCCATAATTAATTAATACATGCTCATATAAGCAATTTCATCCATATCTTCTTCTAAAAATCCACAATTAGGACAAGCCTTTTGTCGAGGTTTCTGGGAATTGCAACTTGGACATACACCAGAATAAAATGTTGTTGTGTATGCTTCACCAGATACACCATCCAAATTTATTGCTAACCCGCTTATTTCTACCTGACTGAGAGCTTCTTTTCCTTTCTTGAGTTCAGAGATTTTTTTGAACAATTCCTTAACCTTTTCTTGAGCATTTTTAAATGAACCCTTCCCTTCTGGTTCCCATGAGATATTTGCTTCTATGGATTCAAGGATTCCATCTTTTCGAACTTTGAAATTATGTGGAGTTCGATGGATTTCTAATCCTTTTACATCACCTTCTGGATTAACTACTACAACTCCGACTGTATTTGTTGGGAATTTCAATTTTTTACCTATTTTTTCTGCTCTTTCCCGGCGCTTTTCAACATTTTCGGTATATTTTGTATTGTCAGCAACATCTGCCATAACATTTTCATAATGAACTTGATCCCATACACGCGATTGGTCTATTGTTGAAGCAGGAGCTTTATTTACAGCATGTGAAAACTTTAATGACCGAAGTTCCTTTAACATACCTCGTCCTGCTTTTCCACCATATCCAAAAGCAGCTCCCGATGATAAGTGATGAGGAGCATGTACACATTTCACAGGGATTTCTACTGTTTTCATTGGTTCCACTTTTATGGTTCCAACACACATTCGATCTTGAGTTCCTTGACCTTTAAAAATCTCTCCTTCTTCGATTAAAATCGGAAACTCACTAATATTTTCAAAGAGAATATGTGCTACTTCAGTTCCTTTATCAGTTATTTTACAGGCACCTTCCTCAAGCGCTTCGGATAACGAAAGATAATCTCGTTCATCTCGTGGAATTTCATGCTTGATTATAGGAATGAAAGTGATTTCTTCTAGTACTAAAGGAACTCCAATTTCTATACTTTCACTTGCTAAGACTTTTGTAGCGAATTTCTTAATAGTCTCTATATTTGTCATTTTTTATATTTCACTTCCTTTTTTTTTTATTAGTAGAAAGAGATTCTAAAATTTGAATTAATTATTGAATTAAATCAATTCAAAATCTATTAGATTTCTTTCTTATGTACTAAAAACAAATTGTTAATATTTCTAAGAAAATTCACATTTATTAATCTTCGCAACCTTTAAATATAAAAAGGAACGTCCCACAAAAATGGGATCAACCACAGAGAAAGATTCTTAACTCCAAAATTGCTTTTAAAATTAAAAAAAGATTTAGCTGGATTAATGAAAAATGATAGTATAAAATCTAAATACCAGAATTGATGGTGAAACCCCCGTCAATCACGATCTTTGCTCCTGAAATATAACTACTTGCCTCTGATGCTAGAAAAACAATCGCTCCTTTAATATCATCCCCTTTACCAAATCTTTTTATGGGTGTTAAATTTAGAAAAGGAACTCCAACTGTTTTATACATTGAACTATCTTTATCTTGAAGGAACTCCATCATACCTTCTTCCATGTTACCTGGGAGGATGGCATTAACTCTAATGTTATATTTACCCCATTCAACTGCTAATGATCTCGTTAGACCAACAATACCTATTTTGGTTGTAGCATAGGCCGTCATACCAAGGGAAAAGCCTACTTGTCCGTTTTCACTAGAAAAGTTGATAATATTTCCGTTTTTTTGTCTTATCATCATTTTTCCTATCTCTCGACAACATAAGAAGGTCCCTGTTATATTAGTATTAATCATATTGTTCCAACGTTTTAAACTATAATTTTTAGACGGTGCTATTTCGCCAATTCCAGCATTATTTACAAGAATGTCGCATTTACCATAGTACTCTTTCATTTTTTTTGCCATCTGCTTTACTTCATCCTCTTTTGTTATATCACACTTAATTGATATGCAATCTCGTCCAGTTTTTTTTAATTTTTCAACAGCATTATCCAACTTCCCGTGGAGATCTCTGCCACAAATAGCCACATCCGCCCCTGCTTCGGCCATACCTTCAGCGGAAAAATATCCCAATCCTTTCCCTCCACCAGTAACAAGGGCAACTTTTCCGTCTAATTTAAATAATTCTGATACATGAGTCATATAATCACCTTGAGTAAAAATTTAATTATTATATTAGAATAATATTTTAAAGAAAAAAAGAAATTTCTTATTTTTATAAAATCGTCTTTGATTAAAAATAAATTTTAAAAATGTTATTTTTATCCTTCCATTATTTATCCAAATATAAGAACGAGGATAAATAAATAAAATATTGCACACGCAAGATGGATGAATGCGAAAGTGGCTCCTGTTTTTAACAAGCGTTTAAAGCTAAAGTTCTCTACGCCTGAATCTTGGGCGATCTTTAACGTCATCATATCACAAGCAGCGCCTTGAGGCAGGAAATTGCCTCCAAGGTTTACTCCGATTATTAGAGCGAATAAAAGTGGTATGGGTGGAAAACCTAACAAGATTAATGTATCTACAATTGGAATAAAGACTAATACTGTTGGGGTGTTTGCCACGAATCCAGATAACAAACTAACCACTAGAAGGATGACCAAACAAAGTAAAAAGACATTAAAATTTTTAAATGGAAGCATCATTATTAAATCTCTAAAACCCGCTTCAATTAAACATCCAATAACAATATATAAAGCAATAAAAAAGAAGATAATTTCCCATTCTATATCTTTTAAAAGCCCACTCATTTCTTTTTTAGTGAATTTCTTATTTATAAGAACAAGTATTAAAGCAGAAACAGCTGCGGTTAAATAAAGTAAAGGCAGCACTGCAAATAATACAATAGTTATTATTATTGCTATTGAATTAATGTAAAACATTCTCTTATTTTTAATCATAACATCTGTGTTAATTAATTCTAGCACAAATTTTTTTTGCATGGCTTCTATTTTAGGTTCCTTACTTAAAATAAATCTATCTATGAGAAAAATTGTTAGAAATAATAATCCAAAAGAAAATATCCAAAAATACTGTATAAAATAAAGTGTGTTTAATCCAAAAGCTGTAGAAATAATAATATTTTCTCCGGATGAGAAAGGTGTAATTATCGAGCCAATATTTATACATACCGTCATACCCATTAAATACGTCCCTGCTCTTATTTTCAAGAAATTACATAGTCGAATCACAATAGGAGCTAAAATTAGAACAACAACAACATCGCTAATGATAGCTGCCAGAAGGGTTGTAATGATACATAGAAGCCAAAAAAAAGTCCGTTGATTTCCTTTTGAAATTTTGAAGAGTTTAACAGCAACATATTCTAAAATGTTAGAATCTTGCGCGATTTTAGTTATTATACTCATACTTAATATGATAATTATGGCCTCCCATTCAACAAACATAATAAAGACTTCTATTCCAATACCTCTTATAATTCCTGTAACAGCCGCGCAGATAAACATAAAAAATAAAGAAATCGCAACAAAATCAAGATCTTTTAAGGAATAGCTAACAATCATTAAAATAAAAATTATGAAAACAAATAAAAGAAGTGGAGGATTCAACATTTTAACTCCTATAAAAATTTTAATTACTCTTGCAGAAAAAGTTTTAATAAGAATGTGTCTAAATTAAGCTGATTTAATAGGGATATGTTATTTAAAATATAATCAAACAGGCCTTCTTGTACAAAATAATTTAGACTTTCTTGAAAACCTACCTCTTCTCTAATTGTTTTTACAATTCTTCTCATTAAATTTATAATCTGTTTTTCCAAGACAAGCATATCACAATTATTGGGATTAATAGTAATAATATTAATCCCTGCTTCTCTGGAAAAAGAAATTTTGCTTAATTCAGTATTATTTTTTACATACTCATTAGCAACATAATTTTCAAACATGATTTCAATTTTTGCTAAAATATTTTCTCGTGAAATTTCATTTATTTGATTTTGCACTATTGCTAAGAGATCAAAAAGTAATTGCTGAAAAATTCCTAAAATATCGTAAAATTC
>SDNM01000063.1 GCA_004524385.1 Promethearchaeota archaeon | reverse complement strand
TCTTGAAGTTTCAATTCCGGCTAATACAACCGCTACGATATTTTTACCTGCTGAAAGTGCAGAAACTGCTTATGAGGATGAAATACCTATTCAGGAATCTAAGGAAATTAAAATCTTGAGTTTTGAAAATAAAACTTTATGTTTAAAGATTAATTCCGGGAAATACTTCTTTAAAACCTCATATCCTAATTAAACAGTTGTTAATCTTCCGAATCTAATTTAATAAATTAAATAGAACTCTTTCAGATGGAAATATTATCTAACTTTAATATTTGAGGAAGTCTATTATTACGTTTTATCCATGAGACTTCATGTTTTAAATATCTCCATGAAATTTCACATTTCTCTTTTTTACCTTTAATTTCTGTTTCAAATGCCCAAGGATTGATTATAATTAAATCTCCTTTTCTTATCCATACTCTTTTTTTAATTTTGCCTCTAATCCTTCCTACTCTATGCTTTCCATCTTCACAAAAAACACCCATTCTTTCTTGACCATAAATATCTACCACTCTCGCAAACATCTCACCATTTTTTCTATATGGCATTCTTACACGAGTTATTTCTGGTGTTTGATATGATCCAGGACTTCTTCCACGTTTCTTTCGATTACTCTTTTTCTTTTTTGGCATAGTTAATTTACTCTAAATGATATCTTTATTATTAGTATAATTCCGATTAACAAAATAAATCAAATTTCTATTTATAAATACTTAAGTTTTGTACTACACAATCGAAAACATCTTTCAAATAGAAATTCGCAATTTGCGAATTGTAATTTTAAAAATAAAATTAAATTTGAAATATTTATTTATAATCTATTAAGAAAATAGTGGTTTCCTTATATACTTTATAATTTTAAGATAAATTCTTTTTAATAAAAACTAAATAAATTTATTTTATTCACTGAATTCAAACTTTTTCCAACATTCAGAAAAAATTAAAGTTTATTACTCTTGCATTATTTTCTTAAACAGTTCTAATTGAACTAAAAAATTTTTTATAAAAGAGAAATTTGGTTTTAAAATTGACAAATGGAATAGTAAAATGGTTCAACTCCCGCAAGGGATACGGATTTATAACCTCCGATGAAGGAGGAGATGTTTTTGTTCATTTTTCCGCAATTAGTGGTGATGATGATAAATATAAGACTCTACATGAAAATGACAAGGTAGAATTTGAAGTTGTTGAAGGTCAAAAAGGACCTCAAGCAAATAATGTTGTCATTACAGAAGCAGCCCCTCCACAATTAAATTCTTATCGAGAATTTCGCTACTAATTTAATTTATGGTTATAATTCTACAAAATGTAATAATTTAACATAAGATGTAAATAAGAATTAATAAAAATCTTTTTAATCAATTGTTATCTACCCTTATTTTTTTTTTAATTTTCATTATATTCATGAATTGCTTCAAACATTGCTAAGATATTTTCAGGTTAATGACGCCAAAGATTTAATCCTTCCATCCCGTATGCACGAGCTAAAACATAATGATCACGAGATTTTACAAGTTGATCGCGAAGTAATTTATGAAGATGGATTATTTCACTCTTATAATCAGGATTGTTTATGAGATTTTCCATTTCATACGGATCTTTTTCAAGATCAAAAAATTGCCATGGCTTACCTCCCCTGCTAGCATCACCCAAAACCGTATACTTATAGCGTTGTGTACGAAATCCACGCCAATATACTTCATGGTAAGGATAAAATGCACCTACTCTTAAATCGTGTACGAACTCCAGCATCACGCCTTCACGAGGAAGTTTACTAATTTCTCCATATATTAAAGGAGTAAGATCCATTCCAGGCTTCTTATCTTTTAGATCTATTCCTGCCAGACCTAGCAATGTTGGATATAGATCTTCAGCGCATACGGAGTCATTTATCACTTTAATCCTTACTTTAGAACGCCTTGGATCGTAGATTATTAGCGGTATTCCGATAGATTCTTCAAAAGGATGATCTTTTAAAATATTTATAATATTATGAGCCCCTCCCATCTCACCATGATCGGACATAAAGAGAACGATAGTGTCTTCTTTCAATCCAGTTTCTTTTAGAAAATCCAGCATACGTCCCACATTTATATCAAGATTTTCGACCATGGCATAATATTGCTTAAGTCTGTATATCGAATCCTTCTGATTAAAATTAGGGTGATCCTCTGTAATTTTTAATCCCGGTACTTTATACTTATCTTGAATGGCATAATTAGGGGGAAATATAATTGATTTTTTCCGCCATTTTTCAGCTAAATCAGCAGGAGCAAATTTATAACCAAAAGGAAAATGAGGTGGTTCAACAGATAATATACAGAGGAAAGGTTTCTCAGAATTAACTTGCTTCCCTAAATAATCAATCGCAAGATCAAATAGACCATCTGTCTGATATCTATCTATCTTTTTAGGTGTGGGATCATCATCTTCAAAATAATACCAATCAAAAAAATCATTAGCAATTTCAAATCCTAACCATTTCTGCCATCGTCCCTGATGTTCAGGTGGGACAGGGGTTTTATTTGCTTTCTTATTAGAATGTTTAGGTAAAAGAGCGTGGCCTCCATATAGATGCCACTTTCCAATATAAATAGTATGATATCCCGCTTCATTAAATTCATCAGCTAATGTGCGTTCAGCTGGAGACATCCGCCATTCAATAGCTGGAACAAAACGAGAATGTGCATATTCCCCAGTTTGCAAAGTAAAGCGAAAAGGGACACAAATTGGAAATGTAGAGCATGCATTTGTAAAGCGAACTCCTTCTTTTGCCAAGTGATCAATATTTGGTGTTGAGAGATTTGGATCTCCATAAATGCTTAACACATGGCGCCTTAGTTGATCACTTAAAATTATAAGAATATTTGGTTTTTTACTCATTTTCATTCCATTTTCTAATTCTATAGTATTAGAAAGGTAGCTCAAGGAATAAAATCTTATGAAAATTTGAAAAAGTTTTCTAAAAATTATGAAAAAATAATATTAGTTTATTTTAGTATAACCAAATTGATGTTAAGATACATAACAAAAAAAAAAAGAAGTTAGATTTTATTATTTCTTTTTCATTTCCTCTCCGCAGCAAGAAAAACCTTGGTCGGAACAACTACCTTCCTCCTCACCACAGCCGCAAGCTTTAGAAACTGTTATTTCAAGCCCACATTCTTCGCAAATAATAAGATCTCCTTTTTTTAACTCACTACAACCAGTCGTTTAGATTCACCATTCAAAATATATTTAATTTCTAGTTTTTTTAAGATTTTATAAGTATTTTTCTTATAGATTATAAAGTAGGTTATTTCCAAATATTCACATCACGTCTTTCAAAATCATTAAATATTTTTTCAGTTTTAATATCTGGCTTAAAAACTACGGGAGTATTTACAATATACAAATCTTTTAATGATTCAAGGTTTAATAATGATTGAGGAAGTTTCTTTATCGGATTATTGTTTAACCATAATGCTTTTAATGATGTTAAATGTTCAAAATTTTCAGGTAAGATACTCAATTGGTTATTACTTAGATCTAAAATTTCAAGAGATTCAAAATTATATGATAATTCAGGAAATCGCTTTAATTGATTAAAACTTAAGCCTAAAACTCTCAATGATATCATTTCATTAATATTTCCCGGCAATCTTATTAACTGATTCCCCCATATTGATAGTATTTCTAACTTTTTTAATTTTAAAATTGATTCTGGTAAAACTTGAATAATATTATGATTTATATCCAATTCTTTGAGGTTTATTAGGTTCCCAATCTCATTTGGAACGTTAATTAAATAATTATCACTCAAATCTAGTTTTTCAAGATTTATCAAATCCCCTATTGATTCTGGAAGTGAATTTAATTTATTTTCAGTCAAGTAGAGCTCCTTTAAGCTTCCAAGGCTTCCTATCGAGAAGGGTACTAATTTTAATCCACATCTATTAAATCCTAAGGAGAGAATTCTATCCTTTTCATACATGAATCCCAATTGAGCATCTTTATTAATAACATCAACGGGATTTATTTCATTGGTCAAAAATATCTTTGTTCCATCCAAATTGATTTTAATTACGTCCAGAAGTGAATTCATGTCATTTTCATCAAGAATATCATCAAATTTCTTTTTAAATTTCATCTCTATTTGCTCAAAGAACTTTTCCATTAAGAGCTCAATTTCCTCACTATTAAAATATTCAAGATAATTTTTTTGAATTAAATATTGAGAAACGCTCCTAGATCCACTCATGAGCCTTTCCACAATTTCTTCTTTAAAAACCCTTTTTGCATTAGGATCTCCAATATCAGTTAATTTTTTGAGAAGTGGAAAAGCTAAATTACTATGAAGTAGCCTTGTATCATATAAATTTTCAGCCCAAGCTTGCAAATTAGAGCAATGACCCCAGAATTCAATTTCAGGCTCTAAAAACTCATTATTTTTATTCTTTTCTAAGGTATGATCGAGTTTTTCGCTGACATCATCGATTGACCTAACTTTATCGAAATCTTTAAATTCTCCTATTGGAATATCTATTAACAAATATTTACATTGTAGAAATCTTTTATTTTTTACGTAAATTACCGTTTTACCTTTCTCAAGTTTTAAGGTTATATAATCATTAATCTTAAATTCTTTAATTTCCTTCTTTATAGGTTTGATATCTTCAATTGAAAATTTTATCTTCTTTCCGCATCTATAACAGTAATTATAAGTTGTTTTATTCCTTGTTCCGCAATTAGGACAATAAAGCATTTGACAATAGAAATAGCTATGTTTAAATTTAATTCTCTTTAGGTTATAAAAGACTATACCTATTTATGCTTTATTTCTTTTCATTATAAGCAAATTAATTTAAAAAAGTCTCAAATAATATCATTATTTCCGAAAAAGTTTAAATATTCGGAAAACTATGAATTTTTTATGACAATTGATGAAGAAACAAAAGTAGGAAAAAAAGGAGAAATATTACCAAAAAAGCCATTAAGAGATTTCTCAGGGATAAGTCCAGGAGATAAAGTCTTAATTGAAGCTCAACCTGGTAGATTGATAATTAATAAAATTTATTCAGTTGAGGAGCTTTTAGAAATGCCAATAATCTCAGAAGGAACTGCTGAAAGCGTTGAAAAAGATATTGAAAAGGAAGTAAAATTACAAGAAAAATTGACAAATGATGAAAATTAAACCCCTCATTTTAGATACCACCTATATTTTACCCCTATTCGGTATCAAAATAATAGATCTAGTCGACTTTAAAAAGATCTCTAATCTGCTATGGACGCATGGTTTAAAAGGATATCATTTATATTTACCATCAATTTGCTTAATTGAAGTTATGTTTAAATTAAATGGCGAGTATCGGAAAAAAAATGATATAAATATATTAAATCGTTATTCAATCGCGCTTCCCTCTATTATCTCATCGAAATCAATAGAACTTTTTAATCCGCTCCTAAATCCTGAAGCTAACAGAATTTCAATTAGTATAAGACATGCTGGTCATAAAGATGTTCTGGATTGCTTGATTGGAGCAAGTGCTGCTGCTTTAAAAGGCATATTATTGTCAGAAGATATCGAATTGAGTAAAATTATGAAAGCATTACCTGAAACTAAAGATTTTCCTGTTTGGTTTTGGAAAGATCTCGTTCAAAACGAATTTAATAAGTGAGTTATTTGAATTAAGATTTCCCTCTTTCTTTTCATTATACGCAAATATAAAAAAAATATTAGAAAAATAGTATTAAAAAAATTTTATTATTGTAATTTATCTTTCATTTCCATATAGAAATCCAGTGAATCAGGTTTTCTTAAAGCACCTCGATTAGCTACAGTCATACCATGGATGATTTTTATAACAACAATTTCAACTTTTTTGTTGCTAAAAGTGTAATGAATTTATAATTGATGAAATTAGAAAAAAAATATTAAGTAGGATTTATATTTATATGATAGAAAAATGGTAGAGAAAATAACAATTAAACTTCCAGCTGACCTTCTTGAATTAACCGGTTTGAGTTCGGAAAACCTGGAGGAAAAAAGTCTTCTGATATGGGTATTAGAAATTTATTCACAAGGGAAGATAACTCTTTCTAAGGCGGCCAACCTTTTAAATATGAAGATTGATGTATTTTTATCAGAATTTCATAAACGCCATCTTAGACATATGGGAGGTCCTGAATCCATAGAAGAAGTTCAAGAGGAGTTTGATGTTGTAAAACAATTAAAAGAAGATAAATAATTTTCATGATTATCCTTGATAATAGCGTATTAAGCGTTTTTACTCGTCTTAAACTACTTTCTCAATTGGAGGAATTAATTCCCGAGGCAATAATTTCTGAAGATGTTTTAAATGAGTACTCAGAACATTGGCAGAAAAAAATCCCAAAATGGATTAAAATTATAGAACCTAAAGAAAATATTCAAGTTAAATCTTCTCCAATATCCTTAAGTTTAGCAGATCTAAGCTTAATAAAGTTAGCTTTAGAATATAAGATCCCTATTGCTTCTGATGACAAACCTTTACGCCTATTTGCTAAGAAACTAGGGATTTCTATTACGGGGTCTCTTGGGCTATTAAAAATTTTATATCAAAATAGAATTATTAAAACGAGGAAGGAGTATTTAAAATATTTAGATTCTCTTCAGAAAGATATCTACATTTCTGATAAGCTCATGAAGTGGGCTTTAGAAGAATAATGAAAGAGAAATAGAAAAAATATAAAAATTTTATTGAAGCTTATCCTTCATAAAAAAAATAAAAAATTAACATATTAAGTTAGCTTATCCTTCATTTCCATGTAAAAATCAATAGATTATAAAAATTAAGAAAAATTTTTTTAGTATTTCCCTTTCAAGAACCCTCCATATTAATTTCGATTATATTTTGAGAAGATATTATTCAAAAAAGAATAACTGAAAATACTGATACCCATAAAAGATAATTATGTATGCCATTTCTTAGAAGGTCTCATCATAATTCTCGATGAAGAAATTCAAAAACTTAAAGAGGTGTCCTAAACATTACAAAACTGATAACTATGGATTTTTGGAAATATTACGATGTTACGCACAAGGAGCATCTCATATGCAATCCTATGAGCATCGAAAAATTAAACGAGCTTATCACCCTCTTGGCGTTAAAATCAGGTTCAAAAGTGTTAGAAATCGCCACCAGTAAAGGAGAATTTCTGATTCGGCTCGTCGAAAAGTATAATGTATCCGCAATAGGCGTTGATATCTCGCCCTACCATCTCGGTGATGCTAAAAGAAAAGCGAAAGAGCGTGTCCCGAATGCCGATTTAACACTAATTGAAATGGACGGTGCCAATTATAAGCCCGATACACCAGAGAGCTTTGACCTCACATGTTGTTTAGGTGCCAGTTGGATTTATAACGGACATGAGGGGACACTTAAGTATTTGATGAGCCAAACAAAGCGCAATGGACTCGTCGTGGTGGGAGAACCATTTTGGATCAGCAAGCCACCAAAAGAGTATTTCGCTCTCTCGGAAATAAAATATGATATGTTCAGCAACCACGCTGGAAACGTGCAAATTGGAGAGAATCTCGCTCTAAAACTGCTATACACTTTTGTGAGCACCCATGATGATTGGGATAGATATCTCGGGCTCCAGTGGTATGCAATGGACAAGTATGCTCAGATATATCCAGAAGATCCCGACCTTCCCGAGTTTTTGGCCAAATTAAATAAAGAGAAAGAATTATATCTGAAATGGGAAAGAGAGGCATTTGGGTGGGCTATTTATGTGTTTAGAACGACTTAAAGATAATAAGAAAAAAAAAATTATTGAAGCTTGTCCTTCATTTCCATATAGAAATCCAGTGAATCAGGGTTTCTTAAAGCATCT
>SDNM01000062.1 GCA_004524385.1 Promethearchaeota archaeon | reverse complement strand
GTGAGCCTACTCTTAATATAGATCTGTTAGATTTCCTTAAAATAGCTATTAAAGTAAGAGATCGATTAAAATGGACCAAACGTAAACCAAAATTAACATTATTTACAAATTCTAGTAAATTATATCTAGATGAAGTGAGAGAAAGGGTTAAGCAATTTGAATTAGTTTTAGCGAAATTAGATGTTGCGACTGAGGAGGATTTTAAAAGAACAAATTGCCCACATAAAGACACTCCTAACCTCAAAACGATAATCGATTCTATTATAAAATTAAGAAAAGAAATGCCAATTGATCATAAATTAGCAATACAATGTCTTATTTATAGTTCTTATAAAAAAGAATTCGTATCTAACAATAATCCAGAAAATATTGAGAAACTGGCTTACATGATTAAAAAAATTAAACCAGACTTCGTACAAGTTTACTCTATCGCAAGAATACCGGCACAATATTTTGTTTATGCTATAGATGAGGATAGTAAGAAAGAGATTGCCGAAAAATTTAAAGCTATAATTAACAATGAAGACATCAAAATAAACTATTATTAAAAGGGAAAATAAGACCGCCGAAATGGCAGAATAAGATTGGGGCTAATAGTTCTACACGAATATAGCTTTCTGTTTTATTTATAGTTCATTCATGAGTTTAAAAGAAAAAGTGCAGAAAAAAAAAAATTAAAAAAAATATTTATTAAATTCATTTAATATTACATTCTAGTTTTCGCTCCGCCCCAGATTGCTAAACTAGCTCCAATTAGGCAAACAGCACCCCCAATTGGCATTACCTGGACCTCTAGATCCCATATTCCCAACATTAAGCCAAATCCGTATCCTAGATCAAAAAATAGTAAGTATGCAGCCATTGCGCCTAAAGCACATATTCCCATAACCATCTGGATTGTTCCTTCTTTTATAATAGCTACAATTGAAAATGCTAATATTGCTCCAAAAATTATTAATGAAACTATATCAATTTGGAATCCGAATGCAATCAAACTCGTGCCAGCAAATAGACCCGTTATAATATAAAATCCAAAAAGCCAATAGATCAAATTGAATGAAATATCAATACCTAATATTTCAATTGAAATATAAACCATCCATACGGGGAGAAAAAGTGACACAAGCATTAAAATACCGCCTGTTTTTCCCATAGCCATTTAAATCGACCTCTTTTTAGTATTTTCTAAATTTTTATTTTTTTTAATAGATATTGTTAATATTTAATTTTAATACTATTTAAAATTATAACCTTATTTATTAATTTTTTTCTAATCCAAAATCTGGTAATGGATTTTCAAAAACCCAATGGATTTCTTGTGGTAAGTCATGATAATCTAATTTCGTTAAAATATCTGAAAAATCTCGGCTATTATATGTATTCCAGAATAATATTGTTTTATCTTTGATTTTCTTCTTCTTCTTAGTTTGGACAAATCCCAATAATGCGGCGAAAGTTTTTCCTGTATAAGTTGTTTCAAGTGTAATATCCTCTGTTTCTTTTATAAGCTTAACAGCATCGATGGCTTCTTTCGTTGGTAAGCCATATTCACCTCCAAAATAATCCTCATTAAAATTTAATTGTTCGATAGATGCCTTTGGAATTGAATTCTGATATTTAGCTAGAAGTTTCCATGTTTTTTTTGCCAATCTACGCACCGCATTAAAGCTACTATAAGGTGCGAAAGATGTCTGTATAGCATGTAGTTTTGTTTCTAATTCAGCAATTTTAATTCCTAACAAGAGGCCTGCTGCTGTTCCTGAGGATCCGCTCGCAACAAATAAATAATCTGGTTCTGGTAGTTCTCCATTATTTATTTGATTTTTAAGTTCAAGTGCTGCATTTACAAACCCTAGATTTCCAAGAGGAGTACTTCCTCCCGGAACCATGTAATAAACATCGGGATCTCTCGGAATTTTATCATATTCATCTGTATAGAAAATCTCGTTTTTGAAATACAAATCAAGTAATAAGTTATTTCTCACATAATTAGTTATGGGTTGATTAATCAAGACTGCAGAAGGTTTCAATTTCAATTGATTGCAAAATGTTGCGGTTGCTACACAATGGTTGGAACCAAGACCCCCTGCTGTTATCACTTTTTTATAACCTTTATCTTTAGCTTCTGCTAGAAGAAACTCAAGTTTTCGAACCTTATTTCCTCCGTATAAAGGTGAAGTTAAGTTGTCGCATTTTACCCAGAGTGAGTTAATCCCTAATTTTTTTTCTAAGATGGTTAACTTTTTAACGGGAGTTCTTAAGGGAGCAAGTTTTATCCAAGGAATATTCGCTTCAAGGTCTGGGTATTTTTCAAACAAAAGCGGTTTTTTTCGGTTTTCCGGCATCGATTAATAACTCTTATTTAATTTGACGATTAATTTATATTAGATTCTTAAATCATTTTAAATTTTTGACTAAGATTTCAGCGATTTTACTTCCAACAACTCGTAATATTTCGTCGTAAGATGCTCTCTTTAAACCCTCAACACTTCCAAAGTGTTTTAATAACTTATTTCTTGTAGCTGGACCAATGCCCTTAATATCGTCTAAAATAGAATCCCTCATTCGCTTTTCTCTCTGCTTTTTATGTAATTTTACAGCAAATCTATGGGCCTCATCTCTAACTCTTTGAAATAATTTCAAAACTGGAGACGTTTTAGGTAGAACTATTGGTTCTTTCTCTCCCGGTAAGAATATTTCTTCATTTTTTTTTGCTAAACCTATAATAGGAAGATTTTTAATACTTAGATCTTCTAAAACACCAAGTGCGGCATTTAATTGCCCTTTACCTCCATCAACTAATATTAAATCAGGTAGTTCCCAACCTCTCTCTAAAACTTTAGTATATCTCCTTTCAATAACTTCTTTCATCATCGCAACATCGTCAGGCGTTGATTTAGAACGAATTTTAAAATAGCGATAATTTTTATTATAAGGATTTCCTTCAAGAAAGTATATCAACGAACCAGTTGCATCGGTTCCTTCAATATTGGAAATATCAAATCCTTCAATGATTCTTGGTATTTTTGGTAGTTTTAAAACTACTTTTGCTAATTCTAACGTCTTTTTAATTTGGTCCTCTTCTTTCTGTTTAATTTTTTCCATTTCTATTTGTTGATTGACCATAACTCTTGCATTCTTTTTCGCTATGCGCATTAACGGTATTTCATCATCTAAGGGAGTTCTAATTTGGAGATCAATATTGGTTTCTTTTAGAATTTCTTTTAAAATTTTAACTCCATTATATAATTCTGGAATTACAATATTTTTAGGTAGGTTAAATTTAAAATCTTGATAATATTGTTCTAAAAAAGAACTAAGTATATCTGTTTTTTGAATTACTTTATCTCTTAAATCTAACTTAAATGAACTTTTATTTGTAATTTTCCCTTCACGAATATGAATAATTACTAAAGCGGCATAATTTTTTTCATTAAAATATCCAATAATATCCTTGTTAACTTCATGATCTAATAAAACATGTTGACTCACCGTTGAGTGCTCAATGGCTTCGAGTTTATCTCTCCAATGAGCAGCTATCTCATAATTCTGTGCCTTGGCAGAATTTTCCATTTTTTTTTTAATCTGGTTCATTAATTCTTCAGTTTCACCTTTTAAAAAGAGTTCAATTTTTTTTACATTTGCTAAATAATCCTCTTTACTTATAGCATTGATACATGGACCAGGACAAAGTTTTAACTGATAATATAAGCATGGTCTTTCTTTTTTCCTTACCTTATTTTTGCATGAACAATAGGGAAATATTTTTCTTAAATCTCTTAAGATTCTCCTAATTTCTTTTTTATCTGTATATGGTCCTAAAAAAAGGTTTTCTTGAATATACCATTGCGGATTTCTAATTATTCGAATTCGTGGAAATTCTTCTGAGTAGAAAATTGCAATCCATGGATACGATTTAGAATCTCGCATAATCACATTATAACGAGGTAAATGCGTTTTAATTTGAATATTTTCCAGTATTGAAGCTTCTTTTTCATTATCAGTAACGATGAATTCAATCGAGTTTATCCGCTTTACTAAATCTTTAATTTTTTCTTCATAATATGGATCAATATAGCTGGTTTTTACAAAATATTGTGATACTCTTTTTCTAAGATTGCGAGCCTTTCCTATATAAATAATCTCTTCATTTGAATCTTTAAAAAAATAAACTCCCGGTTCGTTTGGTAAACTCTTCCTCTGTAATTCCAAATCAGTCATATTTTCAGAAATAGTCAAAAAGTAGAATTCATAAGATTATCTCTAATACATTTTTATAATAAAGTAGATTAATATTTAATTGTTATACCGAATAATTTTATTAAAAGAGATAATTGTATTGATACAAAATTTGGTGACATATGGATGCCTAAATTTATGTTATGTCCAAAATGTAAAAAACCCACGTTAAGAAACGCTACGAATGTTAGTGGGTGGCTAGCCCCAGATTTATATGAATGCATTGATCAAGATTGTGGTTATATCGGTTCGGTTTATATTGAAGTTGATCCGAACGATTTTAATCTAGACGATGAAATCGAATTTGATAAAATAGAAAAAGAATAAAATCTTCAAATCTGACATTCTTTTTATTAATTAATTACTTTTATCATAACAGAAAAAAAATTTTGTGATTTGATATGGAACAATTGTTAAAAGATGCTGAAAGAATAAAATCTTTAGAAATTCAAGGAGCAACAAATGTAGCTCTAAATGCCATAGATTTTTTAAGCAATTATGCTAAAAGATTAAAATGTCCTGATATTGAGAGTTGTATCGATACTTTATATAAAGCAAGAGAGATTTTGATGAATACAAGACCAACAGAGCCCGCAATGAAAAATGGATTAAAATTTTTAATGAGTAAATTAGAAAAAGAAAAGGAAAATTGCTGTTTAGAAGAAATTCCCGATATTATTGAAAGGTATAAAAATCAATATAATGAAATTATTCAAGAATCGAAGAAAAAAATAGCCGAAATTGGTGCTCGCCGTTTTCCTGATACTGAAGAAAAATTTATCGTAATGACTCATTGTCACTCAACTCTAGTTACAGCTATTCTATTAGAAGCGAAAAAGCAAAAAAAGAATTTTAAGGTGATCAATACTGAAACGCAACCTAGATTACAGGGTAGGAGAACAACAGACGAATTATTAGAAGCTGGTATAGAAGTCATTCATGTCGTTGATAGTGCAATGAGATGGGCAGTAAGACATTATCAAGTTGATATAATATTAATAGGCGCAGACTCGATTACCTCAGAAGGGACTGTATTAAATAAAATTGGTTCAAGATTATTAGCCCTAGTAGCTCACGAGGAAAACATACCGTTCTATGTCTGTTCACCCCTGTTAAAATACAACCCTGAAACTAATCTTGGAATTTTAGAAACTATTGAAATGCGAGATCCAGAAGAAATATGGGAAAACCCACCAGAGGGAATACAAATATTAAATCCTGCATTTGAAACAGTAAGTAGAAGGTATATAGACGGATTAATTACCGAAGCTGGAATTTTTGCGTCAAGTCATGTACCCAATTATTTTGCGAAATTATATCCAGATATGATTGAATAAATATTGTTTTTTAATTCTTACCCCATTTACTAATAGCTTTAGATAATTCGGGTTTATTTTTGGCATAAACTTTTAATTCTGAGCCTTCTAAAACTGCGTCAACAGCTTGCCTTATTGCTTTTGCGCCAGCTTTGGTTCCATCAGGGTGACCATGACACCCCCCCCCAAATTGATAAACCAAATCTGTACCTAATATCTCAATAAGGTCTGGAACATGAAGGGGGCTTAATCCCCCCGAAGCCACTGGGAGAACTGGTTTAATATTGCCCCAATCTTGATTAAGTGTAGTTAAATTATTATCGGAAATTTTTTGTTCAGTGAGTACTTTATTTATATCTAAAACTTCTTTTTTACCACCTTCCATTTTCCCCACAACTGTTCCTGTGTGAAGTTGGTCCATTCCAATCAAGCGCATCAATTTTGCAAGCGCTAACATAGTCATTCCATGCTTTACATTTCGAGTTAGAGCGGCATGCATAGCTCTATGGGCGTGAATCACAATATTTTTATCATCTAGATAATCCCTTATTTCTTGCAAAGCCGAGAATCCAATTGTTAAAATATCAACCATTACATATTCACCGCCATGTTTTATTACAAAATCTGCTCTTTCCTTCATAATATTAAGTGGTGCTGTTATGTTAGGCATATATATTTTTTTCTCACCTGTTTCACTTTCTACATTATCGCGTATTTTGAGAGTTTCTTCGATTCTTCTCTCAAACTTATTAAAAACCATGTTCGTTAAATTTTCATCATCTTTTACGACATCTAATCCTCCCGACCATGCTTCTCCACAAATTTTTGCGTGTTCAATTTCATTTAATCCAACTTTAGGTTTTACAATTGTTCCGAGAAGTGGTCTTTTTTCGACTTTTGTAAGTTTTCTTATACCTTCAATCCCAAATTTAGGGCCTTTGTAAGCTTTAACAATATCTCGAGGAAATGTTATGTCTAATAATCTTAAATTTTTTAATGCTTTCATTCCATAAATATTTCCAGCAATTGCACTTAAAATTTGAGACATATTAGCAGCTTCAAAAAGTTCCTTAGTATATGCAATTTTAATAATTTGATTTTTTGAGTCGATATGAAAAACAGAGGGTTTAAGCCTATTAGCAATATCAGCAGACATCGTTGCGATGGCTGTCCAAGTTCCTATAGAACTTTCTTTAGCAATTTCCATGCTAGCATGTTCTAGATCTTCACATTCTGGAGATTTTTCAACGTAATACATCGCTATAAGATCGTTCTCGTTTGGTTTGTAATCTAAATCTACATAATCCACCAATTTATTCACCATTAAATGCTTTTTACTTCACTATAAAAGAAACATATGTTTCCATAAAAATTTTATAATATTATAAATTATCTAAAAGAGTGATTATAAAGTGAGTGAAGAAACTAAACAATTCTTTATAAATGTAAAAGATTTAAGCTTTAGAAGCGACAATTTTGTTGTTGATTTAATTAGATATCTATCAGAAGCATTGCCACAGATTAAAATAATGCGAGATGTCAACGAGCTTGAAATAGAGGCTCCATTAAACCTTTCGAAAAGAATTATTAGATTAAGAATAAGGAAATATCTATATAAAAAAAAATTAGATGGCGATTATAGGCCAATATCGTATATTGATCCTGAAAAAGATGGATATATAATAAAAGAGAAGAAATTAGCTGAGATTACTTATTATTAATAAATCTACTCTTCTTCAAAAATATTAATTTTATTGAAAAATTATATTAAAACGTGCCATTAGAAGAAAAAAACGAGTTATCAATTAATTCGTTAGATGATTTGATGAGATGTATTAATCTAGCAAGTTTATTAGAAATATCTGGTTGGCCTAAACCAGGAAATGTGCACCGCACAAAAGATTTTAAAGATACTCGATTTGAACATTTTTTAGCTGGAATTTCTGCAATTCAACCTAATTTTAAAGAATTTTGTAGTAAAGTTTACAAAAATTCTAATAATCTGGAAGAAGATTATAGTTTTGTAAAATTAGGGAATTTCTTTAAGGCAGCTACCAAAGAAATGATAAAATGGCAAAAAGGAGGAAATGTTCTATTAGGGCATATTTTAATTTTAGCTCCTTTAGTCGCTGCTGCCGCTATATGTTTAAAATTTAAGATTATTAAGTTTAAGGATTTTGCTCATGTAATTAAAAAAGTAATTAATGACTCAACTGTAGAAGATACAGTTAAATTATATGAAGCAATTAGAATATGTAAACCTGGTGGTCTCGGAAGAACAGATAAATATGATGTTTACGACGAGAATTCAATAATAAATATCAAAAATGATAATATTAATCTTAAGAAAATATTTGAGATTTCAAAAAATTATGATTTAATAAGCCTTGAATATTCTACATGTTTTAATATCATTTTAAATGAAGGATTTCCCTACTATTTAGAAGTTTTTACACAAACTAAAAATGTAAATATCGCAACGGTTAACACTTTTCTGAAAATTCTATCTGAACATCCCGATACGTTAATTATTAGAAAATCAGGTTTAGAGGCTTCTCTATTTGTTTCAAATAAAGCATCAGAAATTCTAAAAGAAGGAG
>SDNM01000061.1 GCA_004524385.1 Promethearchaeota archaeon | reverse complement strand
TCTTAAGACCTCTATGAGTCATATCCGAAGATGCTACGATAACAATATCTTTATCCATTGATTTAATAGCATTGGCAATATCAGTTGAAATCTTTTCATAGATTTCATAGTTTTCGGAGTATTTTAATCCAATTTTTATCGGAACAATTTGTACATCTTGATCTTTTACACAATATTTTATAAATGGTAATTGAATTTCGATATTATGTTCATTTTGATGCGGATATCCAATAAATGCTGAATTGTCTAAGATAATAGTATTTGTGTTTTCTAGTATCTTTTCAGCTAAATCAGTATCTACTTTTAGATTCCCAAGTGGGGTTTCCCATTCACCCTCCTTCATTATAGCAATTTTATCATATCTATTATGGTCGTTTCCTAAAATTAATATCGTATCTGGAATTTTTTCTCTAAATATGTTTAAGTATGTATGCGCCGCACAATTTCCTGAATATATATACCCCGCATGTGGAGAAACTCCTCCAATAATTGTTCTTGTGTCGTTATTTAGAGTTTTTGGTTCTTCTCCAGGTCCAAATTCATTATCATCAAAGTATTCTTTTAAATTTCTAATTAAATCTGGTTTATAACGAGGATACCAACTCCCTGCATGTAAGGGTTTTCTAACTTCCATTTTTATTACATAGGCGTCTTTATTGTTCTTTAAGAAATTATTGATTTTGAACTTTAATATAATATCATCCAATCCTTAATAATTTAATAGATTTATTAAAACCTTTATATAATAAAATAAAAATTTGTATGTATTGAATAATTTAAAAAATCATATCTATAATTGAAAAGAAATATAGTCTTAAAGTTAATGATAGGATTAATAAGTTATCCAAGATGATTCTACTTGATGGAAAAAAAGGAAAATATTCAGATTTCACTTGATGATATAAACGAAGATGATATACCAGCCAAGATTCCAGCTAAATTTATTAATTCGAGAATTGTTATTTTTAATCCTCTTTATGCCTCTTACTTATATGTGAAGGAAAAGTTTTTTGGCTCTCCCCTTGGAATAAGTAAGCCCCGTTTAGAATATTTCCATAAACCTTCAGAGTTGTCTGTTATTGAAGCTTATTACCTATTAGAAAATGATAAGATTACTATTTTTGATGTTAAAAGAAAGAAAGATCTTAGTGCTAAGGAATTTTTTGAAATTGCCAAACAAATACACCATAAATTTGAGGAAAAATATGTAATTTATAAAGATTTAAGAGAAAAAGGATATATTCCTCGACCAGGGTTGAAATTTGGAGCTGATTTTGTAGTATATAAGAAAGGACCCGGATTAGAGCACTCTCCTTTCATTGTACATGTATTACCTCATGAATCTAAGATTAGTGCAATTGATATGGTCAGAGCTGGCAGATTAGCTACATCAGTTAGAAAAAAATTTGTTATCGCAAATCCCCAAACTATAAACTACTATTTCTTTACGTGGTTTAAGCCGTAAATATTAAGAAAAAGAATATTATTGATATATCAGAACTCTTATTAAATCTGCTATATCATGAATACGATCTGAGAGTTCTTCTAATATAATAATACTGTCACGAATTCTTAGAACCTTTCTAACATCCAAATCTTTATTATCATATATATAATTTAAACAATCTCGATATAATGCATCAATATCATTTTCGATTTTATGAATAGTTGTAGTATTATCCAAAACAACTTTAGTATTATCTCGTAGATTTTTAATGGTTGTTTTAAGCACATCTGCCATTTTAATGATCTTATTTATAAATTTATCATATTTTTTTTTCATCTCATCATCTATCTTGAAATCTAAGTAGGTTAAAATATCGACAAATTCGAGGGCACTATTTATAACATTGTCCATCCTTAAAACGAGCGCTACATAATCCCCTAATCCTCCCGTTTGAGCTCCAACTTCTGCAAACTCTTGAATTACCCGTATTTTGATCTGATCTCCATCTTCCTCAGATAATATCATTTTTGTGTGTTTCTTCTTAAGCATGTCTTTATTTTTTTCGTAATTCTCTGCCCAACTGGAATAAAAGACGCCCATATCGCTAATTACGGAGTATATTATTCGAGAATGATCAATGAGCATGGTAATTATTTGTTCTTTAATTTTATTCATCAGTAACCATTACTTTTTTTTTAATTCTGCTTTTTAATATAATTTATATTTAAAAATTTTTTTTTTATAGGAGTTAATTACATAATTTATTTAGTATAATTATACATTTATTTAGTATAATTAAATCTTTATGATGTTTAAAAAAAGATATTATTGGGGGTAAAAACTGGGAAAGTTAAAAACATATAACGAAATTACTGGTTATGCAAAAATAGCTAGAAGATATTTTGTGAATAACTTTTATGACGGAATGTTGACAGCTCTAGGCATCCTCTTAGGATTTTTTGTAATTCTTCTTAGTAAACCTAGCCAACCTATCCAATCTAATTATGTTATTTTAACAGGATTAAGTACTTCAATTTCTATGCTTATCTCAGGAATTTCAGGGTCATATCTTTCTGAAAGGGCAGAACAGAAAAAAGGATTAAAAGAATTAAAACAGGCTATGGGGATTAAGGTTGAAGAAGAAGAAACACAAATAGAGATAGTAGATGAGAAAGAGATTCAAAAAGCGATGGTGGTACCACCTAAAACTTTAAGTAATAAGACGCATAAAAAGGCTTTAATTAGAAGAAAAACGAGAGAAAAAAAAACTAAATCTCTTCATGAGAAAGCTGAAACTTTTACGGGTGTTGTTGTTTCTTTAGTTAATGGGGTAAGTCCATTTTTAGGAGGAGTAGTTGCAATATTACCTTTTTTCTGTGTAGTAGAGGCAGGTCTTATGATTTTTATCACCTCTTTTATAATAATTTTTATTTGTATCATTTTCCTGGGGACGTTTTTAGGCATTATCTCGAAGGAATCCATCCCTAAAAATATAATTCAAATGGTATTAGCGTTTGGTTTGACGATAATTGTTACAGTTTTGTTTTTAAGAGGGTGAATTTCCTTTATTACAATAATATAATTTATATTCTGTTGAGATTCATAAGTTTTAATAAAAATATTTTACTTCTCTAAAAAATTATTGAATTTAGAACGCATGTAAATTAAATATAATTAGTTGAAATAAAAAAAGATAGAGAAAATGATAGTCTGTGGAATAGACATAGGAAGTCTTCAGACGAAATTAGCGCTGATGAGCGCTAAGGAATTAATTGATTATCGCACTGAACGTTCGACTTTTAATTTTAAGAAAATTGGACATAATTTATTCGATGACATACTAGAGAAAAATAATTTGAAAAGAGCTGATGTATATGTTATGTCAACTGGGTATGGACGAAATTCAATAGATATTGCCGACGATCGAATAACAGAGATTACTGCTCATGCGAAAGGTGCTCAATATTTTTATCCTGAAGCGCATTCAGTTATAGATATTGGGGGTCAAGATAGTAAGGCAATTGTAATTTCTAAAAAAACCGGAAATGTCATAGATTTTCAAATGAATGATAAGTGCGCAGCGGGAACTGGCAGATTTTTAGAAGTCATGGCCCATGCTCTTGAAATACCAATTGAAGAAATAGGAGAATTAGCGTTAAATTCGAAAAAGCCAGCATCAATTAGTTCAACCTGTACAGTTTTCGCTGAGAGTGAAGTAATTTCACTTTTCGCTAGAGGTGCTTCCAAAATAGATATTGCAGCAGGGATTCACAAATCTATTGCGAGAAGAGTTGCAGGAATGGCTAAACGAATTGGAGTTGGTCAAACATTAGTTTTTTGTGGCGGAGTAGCAAAAAATATAGCAGTTAAAAAATATTTAGAAATAGAGCTTGGCTACGAAATAGTTACGCCTAAATACCCACAACTTACAGGAGCTATCGGAGCTGCTTTAATTGGACAAGATAATATGAAAAAATAATCTTTTTTGGTTTAATTTATGAGTAGTGAATTCTCACATTACTTTTAAAAAAAAGTGAAAAAAAAAATATTTCTTTTTTGCTTATTTAGATGGTCTAATCCCCCAAAATGCACAGAAAACACCGGGAATCATCGCGAATCTGACAACAAAAAGGTATTCCTCATGCGGTGTGAATATAGAACCCAAAACCACGGTATCCAATAGAACACAAGAACCAATTATAATCGAAGAGAGGATTATAAATCCAGCCCTTTTTTTCAAATCACCGGCAGTCATTTTACTGAACTGGTAGAATCCAAATAACGTAATCAAGGATGTTATCGAAACCATAATTAACAATAAATAGTACACAACTGAATTAGGACTAAGCCAATCGTCGTAAATTTGTCCTTTCTTAACTTTAGAGACGACAACTGCATCCGAGAAAGTGGCAAATAAGAATATATAATAAAGAGCCATTAAAGAGAAATAGACGACAAGTAAGGGTTTTTTAAATTTCGGGGCACCAAAGACATCAAAGGTGAAGTAGATGATAGCTGTGCTTCCAACCGGCACTGTAGAATAGGAAAAATAACTTATTACGTACTTAACCCAGGGTAAATTGTATCCATATATAACCACAGAGAAAAATGTAATAGTAATACCTGTCCATCCTAATGCAATAGCAGCTGAAAATATAAAAAGTATAAGATACTGTTTTCTTTTTTCCTTTAAATAGAACCTTAGAATTAAAATTCCAAGAATCCAAGACGTACAAATTAGCAAAAAAGCACTAAATCCATTTAACCAAGATAAAGGTTGAATCGCCATTTTTATAAACCTATTATTTTTTTGTAAAAATTTTAAATTTATTTAGTTAAATCAATATTTATTCTCTTTATTAAGACTTTGTTTTATTTTAAAGACCAACTAAATTAAAATAAATTAAATATGCTTCTTCTAATAAGAATCTACATATTATTTTAAATCTCATAAATTTAAATAAAAATAATATACTGTGATTAGAGAATGACGGTAGAACTTTTATCAAATTACTATTATTATTTGAAAGAAAAAAAAGCAGAAGGGAAAAAAATTATTGCCCATATGGCTCACGATAATCTTCCGGAGGAATTAATTGATGCGGCTGGCTTTGTCCCTCTGAATATGATCTTTGCGGGAAATGATGAGTTAATGAATTCAAGCCACGATTATTTACCTCCGTCAACTTGTAGTTTTGCTCAGAGCTGTATAGGATTATTTTCAGAAAAACCAAATAATTTTAATTTTTTAGAATTAATTGATTATTTTATAGTTTCGAATCATTGCGTTTCAGATATTTGCGCTTCAGAAATCATTACAAAATATTTCTCAATCCCTCGATTAAATTTTTATATGTCATATACTTTAAGTGAGAACGCCTTAAAATATTATGAATTGGAATTAAAAGATTTAAAAAATCAACTAGAAAAAATTAAAGGGAGTGAAATAAAAGAAGAAAATTTAAACGAGAGCATCAAAAGATATAACAATTTTAAGAAAAAACTTTTAGAGGTTAACAATTTAGAGATAAAAGGAAAAACTAAATTAGAGATTTTTCAAAAAGCTATGTTATATGGTCCTGATTTTCTTCCAGAATTAGATACAATTATTCAAAATTCCCAACCTCAAAGATCGAATAATTTAAAAGAGCTCATACTTACCGGTTGTTCTATATTTATTAATGATTATTTAATTGATTTAATAGAAGAAAGTGGAGGGAATATAGTTTTTTTTGACACTTGGATTGGAGATAATTATTTTTCACAAATTTTTGATGATGCGATACTGAATTCAAAAGAAAATCCATATGATCTTTTATTGTATAGATATCGAAATAATGTAGGTGGAGATCATATGGTGCCAGAATATCTTGAAAACAAGGTAACTAAATTAGAGAAGATATTCCAAAATTACAAAAAAAAAACGGGAAAACCTTTAGGTGTAATTAACCACATCATAAAATTTTGTGATCATATTTCCATTAACTCTGCCTTCTTAAAAGAAAAATTGCAAGAGAAAAAAATTCCAATCTTAAATTTAGAGCGCGATTATTCCCGTGCTAATCGAGGACAACTTTCAACTAGAATTGAAGCATTTATTGAGATGATGTAAAAAATGAGTGTATTTGCGGATGATGTGGTAACTTTTACTTCTATGCTAAAAATAGTGTACAATTTTTTAACTGGCAACTCTTATCTAAAAAGAAAAAAATTCAGAGAGAAGAAAAAACTAATAGCGGTTGCTCTTCCCTTTTCAGATTTAGCGTTTGCGTGTGGAGCAATACCGGTCCTTCCAATTAGAATGGAGATCTTTGAAATAAATAAATATTTATCAGCTTTAGGGTCAGCTACTAACATATTTGGATGGAATAACATTACGAAGTTTTTAGGATTTTTAAAAAACCTAGAATTTCAAAGTATCAACAAAACAGTTGAAAATATAATTGGCGAGGTAATTGAGACCATCAATAAAAAGCATAATCAAATGTACGATTTGGGCGTAGAGAGCGGGATTCCGACTGATTTTTGTTACGGAATTAAAAGTCTATACGGAATGTATGTTGCAAAAGGTAAAAATGTTGAGGCGAATTTGAATTTTACAATTCGGTGCAGCGCTTGGAATAAATATCTAGAATCATTAAAAACAATTAAAAATCCTGCTAAGGATATATGGATTGATGTACCACCAAGAAATATAGGAAATTCTTTAGAGATCCTCACGAATAATTTTTCAAAAGCTATTAACGAACTTGAAAATATCACTGGTATTACATGTACTGATAATAGATTAAGAGAACACTTCACTTTAAGAAATCAAATTTGTCAGCATTATAAAACAATAATTCACGAAATTGGGGCCTCTGATTTTTTCCCATCCAATCCTGCAACGTTCGCAGAGATCCTAGCTTTACTCACCATTTCTTTTCATGATTATAACTCGAATGTGAAGAGATATGTTGAAAACATGTCATCTTTAGTAAATGAAATGAAAGAACGGATAAGAAAAGGAATTGGAATGGAGTGCTCTAAAATGCCACGAATTCTAATAACACCAATATTTGGTGGATGGGAACCTAAAAGTCACGAGATCATATATGAATTAGGCGGGCGTAGTTTATACGCTGATTGGGAGTTGTTAGGCTTCCTTGAAAATATAAATGTGTCAAATAATTCTAATCCTATTGAAGAATATGCTCGTTTTATTATGAATATCAGTTCAAATAAAATGGGATGCGATAATGATACATTAACTGACTCCTATTTAAACTTAGCAAAAAAGTTAAATGTTGATGGTCTTATTTTTTTTCAGTTATTTGGATGTCATAGCATCTCTAATTGCTATAAACTTCTTAGAGATAAATTAAGAAGGGAGGAAATACCCTCAACTGCATTAACTTTTAATAAAATAGGCGAAAATGTAGAACAAGTTAAAACTCGGTTAGGAGCATTTATGGAAATGTTTAAATAGAATAATTAAACTAATTCCAATCTTAAATTCATTTTAAATATTAAAAAATAAAATTAACTCCCGAAGAAATCACTTGGCTTGAGCAGATGCGGTTCCTCCTCTTCTTTTTTCTTCTTTTCGTGTGGGTCAACCCATTCGGTGGTTCCTGCCTCTGCAAAATTGGGAGCAGGAGATGCCCCTCCAGGAGCCTTTAAACCAGTAGGAGTCGCCACTCCTGGAGCGTTCAAGCCAGCCCCCGCAGTAATAGGTTCTGGTCTTTGTTGAGCAATAGATACTGCTGGTTGAGCCGTATATGATCCTGATTGTAACCCTTGAAATTCGCTTAAAACTTTCTCAAGATTCATTGACTGAACGCTCTTGTTCATTGTATCCATAATTTCTCTTAAAGACTCGGAAGTTTCCTTTAATCCTTTTGGATTGATTCCCGTGAGAAGAGAATCTAAATTTGTAGTTATATCGTCGTTTAATTCTTTTAATGAGTCTAATACCGCTTGCCAATGTTTGTTCATTTGATTTTCAATTGCTCTTATCATCTTTATTGTTTCATTCATGAAATTAACGTGAGCCTCGTATCTTTCTTCATCTTTTGCCCTAAGATCGGAAATTAACATAATAAGTTTTCTTAATTCTTCTTTCTCAGCTTCAGACATTTTTAACAAGTTTCCTTTTATTTTTTTTTTCTACAATAATTATGAGAATAATGAAATATATATATATTGATTTAATAAAATGGATTTAAATTTCCCTTAATATTATTTTCTATTTTTCAAAT
>SDNM01000060.1 GCA_004524385.1 Promethearchaeota archaeon | reverse complement strand
TTGACTTGGAATATTATTTTTTCCTTTTGATCTTGGTCCATCCATAAAGGAACCGAAATGAGTTATTATTAAGCTGTCAAGCGGAGGATTTATTTTATTTAAATAAGGAATAACTTCATCTGTGCATAGATGTCGTTTACATGTAATTGAGTCTGGTCTTAGAAGATTTAAAATTAGAATATTAACACCATTAAATTGTTCTGAAAACCCATCGAAAACCATGGTATCACTGGAGAAAGCTAGTGAGTAATTTTTCAGATTAAATCTAATTCCGAATCCTTCTACATTTGGACTATGAATTACTTTAGTAGCAACAATATATATTCCCTTATAATTAAAAGTATCTCCAGGTGTAAAAATTACAGTTTTTTCTAGCATATTTAAATGATAATCCGATATAAATCGTATAGCGTCTTCCGTTGTAAATAAAATCCCCTTTTTAAAGTAATTGTAATTTTTATCGTGAAGATTATTACGGGAAGATTCAATAATAGCACTTAAATCGTTAAAATGATCAATATGTACATGGGTAGCAAAAAATAATTCGGTTTTAGTTGGCTCCTCTTTATATTGATTTATTCGAACTAAGGCTCCTGGTCCTGGATCTATATGGGCTTGAGTACCATTAAATTTGTAGAGATATCCCCCCGTAGCTCTATGTTGAGTTCTGATATGATGCCTCCCTCCTCCAGATCCGAGTATAATTAATTCATCTTCCATTTTTCTATGGTTATAATCAATTTTCTTCTTTTTCTATTAATTCTTTTGCCATTCTATTAAATACTTCTTTTATATTGTATCCCGTTTTTGCCGATGTTTTAATATAATCAATCATATTAAACCTTTTCTTAATCTTTAGAGCGTAATCATCATTAAAAGTAATTAGATCCTCAAGGTCATTTTTAGTCCCTACAAGAATAATTGGAAGATTTATATCATATAATCTTAATATATTAACCCATTCTAACAAATTATTTATTTCTGGCATTCTAGTTAAATCTATTAGAAGCAATGCGCCCCTTGCTCCCCTAATATAAGTTGGTATGAGGTGTCTAAACCTTTTCTGTCCACCCAAATCCCAAAGTTGGAGTAAACAATTTTTGCCAGAGTCAAAATTTACCTGTTTTAAAAAAAAGTCGACTCCTACTGTCATTATTGAGCTTTCATCAAACTTATCGTCTACATATCTTCTTAGTAATGAAGTCTTACCCGCACTTGCGTCGCCGCTAATAAGCACTTTAAAGATATAATTTTTTGTCATAACCAGAAATCAGTTTTTATTATGTATCCTAAATGAATAGTGACTAAAAAATTACCGTAATTTTGAAGGAATGGATTTACTATTACGGTGGTTCAAAAGAAGCATTTTATAGTAGCTTTTTATCAAATTAATTTGAAGATCTTAATTCTAAAAGTAAGTATTCGTCGATTTTTTTAAATATTCCTTTAAGCCTCTTGCGTAGGATGTTTTGAATTTTAATTTTTGACAAATTCAATATATTTTTTTTTTTAATATCATTAATTGTAGATTTTGCAACAAATTGCCCTTTTTTTCCTAATTCAACTAATTTACAATGAATTTTATTTTGAAAATTAAATTTTTTAATAGGACTCTCGAATGGAATTTTGAATATATGTCGTGAGCTTTTCTTTATTTTTATTTGCTCAGTCATAATATTAGAATTCAGAATTGCAACGAGATAAAAAGCCTCATCAATATTCTCTGTATCGTAAAAACTTAAATCTCCAGTAATTATAAAATTTCCCTGAATTATTGCTGAATTTAGAATTGAGCCAGAATTATTATATACCACTTTAATTTTTGATAATTGTCTATTATTTATCAGCTTAGACCATCGATTTAGGTTATCCATCAAAGAATTATGATCTGTAGTAGCTTTCTTTAAATCTAAATAGATTTTATTAATTTTATCATAGAATTTTTTCGCATTTGGCATTAGATTATTATAATTAAATTTCAAATCTAGTTTAGAAAGAGGTAAAAAAGCATTATAATAATCATAGACGTGGAATTTGACCAATTCTGTGCTCTTAATTACTTTGAAAATATACTCTTTCTCTATAATTTCATTTTTATACTCTATTTCATTCCAAGGAGCTTTTGCTCTTTTGAAAATTCTCCCATCTGGATTAATATTGACTAAAGAATCGTCAATTTGATTGCCCTTGATAAAAATTAAGTTTCTTGGATTTAAATCTGCTCCTTTATGAAATAATTTTTTATAATAACTTTCTTCAGAAGGAAATAATTCCTTTTTTTGTTTTTTAAGAATTAGTTTTTTAGTATAAAATTTATTACCTTTATTTTCAATTGAATAAGGAATTAAAGTCTTAATTTCTTTCAGCTTCAATTCTACCTTAGTAAAGTAATTTATATTACTGTTTTCATTATTTAACGTGAAATGATAAGCTGGCACTTCTAAATTTAAATTGGGTTGAGTATTCTCGGATTTTTGAGCATAAATGCATATAAAATCAATGTTAAATATTTTTTCAATCTTTATATCAAATGTCCAGAATTTAACATCCTTAAAACCTTTAAAATTGCGAAATCGAGATGCATGGGAGCCAGTTATTACCCCCTTGGTTATTACAAAAAAGATTTTGGCATTTTTTTTCATAAAAACTTTTGATTGGTAAAAAAAAAGTGCTGCAATCTCAATATTTAGTATGTTTTTAGGTCTTGGTTTAATTTCAAGTTGTTCTGCTAACCTCTTTATTTTTTCTTGATACTGATAAGATTCTATATCCCTAAAAGTATACCATGGTGGATTTCCTATAATAAGATCAAACCTATTCTTCTCAATAATTCGAAATAATGAATCCGCTACAAATAAATTAATGTGTGAGTTTTCATGTGTAGCAAAATCTTTCAGTACAATTAGGAAATTAATTTTTGTAATAAAAATTGAAATCGGATTAATATCAAAACCATAAACATTATTAATAGCTAAAATCTTTTCTTTTTCGCTTTTATTTGCTGAAATTATTTTTCTTAATATAGCGATCAAGAAATTTCCTGACCCACAACATGGTTCAAGAACCGATTCTCCAAAGTTATAAGCTTCATTTACCATCTTTTCTACTAAGAATGGAGGAGTATAATATTCTCCTGATTTATGTCTAAGTAATGGAGAAATTATTTCTTGAATCAAATAATCAAATTTATGTTCAAGTTTAATATTTAAATTAAAGATATGTTCACCTATATCACAAATTAATGCTCTATATGAACTAAAATCTGTATTTTCATATATCTTACATAATGGATGAAAATATTCAAAATTGAACAAATTGAGAGTTTTGAATTTCTCTTTTATGAATTTTTGGCAGTTTTCAAAAAATTTAGCGTTAATATTATGATAATTAATAGATTTGTTTCCATTTATAATATATTTAAAGATAAAAATATGGCTAACGAAATATAGCAAGGAAAATGTAATATATAATTCAATATTTACGCTTTTTGGACCGTATATTGATTGAAAATCGTTATGCCAGCTTTTATAATGGTTACTATTATGAATCTTTTTTTCAATTATAAATTTCTTTAAGTTTTCAATTTCTTCATTTAAAATATCTAATTTAAGTTTATTATCTTTAAAATATTCTAATCTCCTAAACAAATACTAATTACCCATTTTCTTTTTAAACTTATTAATCTATTTATCATTACCATTAAATAAAATTAATATTATTATTAAACCAGAATTAAATTAAAATTAATTAACATTATCTATTAAATTATTTAATAATAACAATATAAAAAGAGATATTTTTATTTTGACTACAAGTGAAATTACCCTTTCCAAAGAACTCGAAAATGGAAAGGAATTTTCATGTAAGGTCTGTGGAGCATGTTGTCGAGGATTGCTCGAAGGAGAGGTGTATCTCTATAGAGATGATATTGTTAGGCTGGCAAAACATCTAAAATTTAAAGGTGAATTAGGTTTAAGAGAATTTGCCAGAAAATATGTAAACATAGTTGGTCAAACATTTTATTGGAAAGAACCCGGAGCAAAAAGAGGTCGAAATTACAAATTTAAAACTCTAGCTTTTAAATTTACGGGAGATGACGAACACTGCTATTTTTTAGATGATAATAACTTATGTACTGTTCACAAAGCCAGACCATTCCAATGTCGTTGTTTTCCTTGGTGGCGAATGATGGTAAATTCGTCTTCTGGCTGGAAAAACCTAATAGATTATTCAAAAAAATGTCCAGGGCTACGTGACTCTCTTTCAAACAAAGGAACGTTTTATTCCCGCGATCAAATCTTAAAATGGGCGAAAAGGGAGTATAAGATTGAAAAAACGTATTTCTTGGAAATGAAAAAGAATAATTTTAATATTTATAGCGTATATGAATTTCTTCCGAAAAATGAAGAGAAAAGTTAATATTGACTTATATTTTTGATTATTATAGAAAGAAAAGGAACTAAAATTTTTAAAACTCAAATGATTGGACTTTTTTTATGTGATTGCGGAAAAAATATTAGTGGTGTCATTGATAACGATAGATTAAAAGAATATTTTGAGAAATATCAAGATGTATATGTTTTAGGCAATCAATACTTATGTTCAGAGTTAGGATTAAACGAAATTAAGGAAGAAATAAAAGAGAAAAAAATCGATCGTGTTGTTATTGCTGCTTGCTCTTTTAAATTGCATGGGCAACTATTTCGTAAGACAATTGAGGAGGCAGGTATTAATAGATTTCTTATTTCATTTGCTAATATTAGAGAGCAGAATTCATGGGTTCATCCTGATGAACCAGAAAAAGCAACTCAAAAAGCGATTGATCAAATTAATATGGCTCTAGAACAAGTTAAACTCTTAGAGCCGTTAGAAGTTCAATATTCTACTATTACACCAGCCACTTTAATTATTGGTGGGGGGATAGCAGGGATTAAAGCAGCAATGGTAATTGCGGATGCTGGATATAAAGTTTATTTGGTAGAAAGAGATCTTACAATTGGAGGCCATATGGCTTTATTTGATAAGACTTTTCCTACATTAGATTGTTCGATTTGTATTTTGGGGCCATTAATGAGTGAGGTTAAAGACCATCCTAATATTGAATTATTAACATATTCGGAAGTTGAGAAGGTTGAGGGCTATGTTGGGAATTTTGATGTAGCTATAAAAAAATACCCTCGTTTTATTGTAGAAGAAAATTGTGTTGGATGTTTTGATATATGTCGAGATGTTTGTCCCATTGATGTTGAGGATACTTTCTTTCCGCGAAAAGCAATAGATGTTCCCTATCCTCAAGCAATCCCACTTTTTCCTAATATTATGGAAGATTATTGTATCGGTTGTAAAGCTTGCCAACAAGCATGTGGAGAGAGAGATGCAATTGATTTTGATCAAAAGACGGAGATTATAAACATTAAGGTTGGTACTATTATTGTTGCCACAGGTTTTAAGACATTCGATCCTACTTTGCTCTCAGAATTAAATTACCAGAGATATCCAGATGTTATAACTACAATGCAAATGGAACGATTATTAAATAGTGATGGTCCAACTAAAGGAAAAGTTGTGAGGCCCTCAAATGGTAAACCTCCGAAAAAAGTTTCTTTTATTTTATGCGTTGGTTCAAGAAATAAACAAATTAATCATGAATATTGCAGCCAAGTTTGCTGTAATGTGGCAATTAAACAAGCAGTTCTATTAAAAAACGAATATCCTGATATTAAAATTAATATTTATTATACAGACATAAGGGCTGTGGGTAAAAATTGTGAAGAATTTTATAATAGAGCACGAGAAGTTTTTGGAATAAGATTTATAAAAAGTAATGTTTCAGCAGTATTAAAAAGCGATACATCTGATGAATTATTAGTCCGTGGTGAAGATGTTATCGAGAATCGCCTTTTTGAAAATAAAACAGATTTAGTACTTTTAGCTATAGGTACTGAACCTGCAGAAGGAACGGATAAATTAAGCCAAATATTGAATATCTCTCAAGATCCTTATGGATTCTTACTTGAAAAACATTTAAAAGTTAAACCTTCAGAAACATCCGTAAATGGAATATATCTAGCAGGAATGATACAAGGACCAAAAGATATTCCTTCAAGTATAGCTCAAGCGGAAAGTGCCGCAGCTAAAGCAATATCTTTAATAGCTGCCGGGAGAGTCGAATTAGATCCACATATTGTCTACGTTGATTCAGAAAAATGTGATCTTTGTAGGTTGTGCCTAAACATTTGTGGATTTAATGCTATAGAAATAAAAAATAATCAATTAAATATAATTCAAGCTAATTGTACTGGTTGTGGGGCATGTGCAGCGATGTGTCCCAATGATGCTCTCTTTATTCCTAGTTTCACAAAACCACAAATCTCGGCTCAATTCAAATCTGTATTAGAGGAGAAAAAAGAATCTCCTTTGATTGTTGGATTCTTATGTAATTGGTGCTCTTATTTAGGTGCTGATCTTGCAGGAACTAGTAAATTGAAATATCCTACTAATATTAGATCTGTCCATGTAATGTGTACCGCTATGCTTGATCCCGCATTGGTTTTTGATGCTTTCTTTAATGGAGCGGACGGAGTTTTGATCGCGGGATGCCATCCACAAGATTGTCATTATAAAGAAGGATTTATAAAAGCTCAAACACGATATGAAAGTATAAAAGACATGCTAGCTGAATCAGGAATAAATGAAAAAAGAGTAAAGATTGTGAGTATTTCCGCAGGCGAAGGCGAAAAGTTTGCCCAAACTATCTTGGAATTTAAAGAAGATTTAGAGAAATTAGGTCCCATTAAACCAAATGAATATCAAGAAAGCCTTCCAACTGAAAAAGAAATAAAAGAAACAGCTCATTTGGATGAGATATGAAAGACTTTTCAAATTATTATAAAGCTCTCTTAAAACATTAATCTTTATTATATTTAAAATATTAAAAACTATTATGAAAGAGAATGGTAATAATAGATATGTGATTGAAACATTTCATTCTAAAACCTTAGAAGGAAATCCTTTAGGGACAACTGCTGATCGAGATATTCTGGTTTATTTACCTCCTGGGTATTATGATATGGAAAAAAAAAGATATCCTGTGATATACTTTCTTCATGGTTATGGAGGTCATAATCACAGTTGGACCATAGCATCAAAAGATTCTGAAGATGCTGTTAATTATTGGAAAATCCTTCCTAAAAAATATTTAAAACAAATCGATCTTGATAGGCTATTAGATTTTGAAAGATTAGACGATTTGATTTCAAGTGGAGAATTGGCTCCTTTTATATTTATACAACCAGATGGAAGTCTCCATGCACCTCATAAAAATGGTCTACGTGATCTTAAAAGACAAATCATGCTCAAGGGTAGTTTTTATATTAATTCTCCACATGTGGGTAATTATCGGGATTATATCATAAATGATGTTATAGAATATATTGATAATAAATATCGTACTATTCCAGATAGAGAACATCGAGCTATCATGGGTGGTTCTATGGGTGGCTATGGCACGCTAAATTTAGCTGTCCACCATCCTGAAAAGTTTATCTCTGCAGTATCGTTAAGTCCTGCAGATTTCAGTGGTTTTGGATTAATAAAAGTAAAGTTAAGAATTCCTATATTTACACAAATTTTGGGTGAAAAATTTGCGAATCAAATCGGCGATTCCACAATGGACGATATTTTAGATACAATGGATTTGATTACCTCTAAAAATAATCCTCTACTTCCATCCATTAAATATGATAGTGAAGGAAATGTTGTTGATTATAATAAGGAAGCATTAAATAATTGGTTAAAACATGATATTAATAAACTAGTAAAAGAAAACCCAGAAGCCTTCAAAAAAGTTCATTTATATTTAAGTTGTGATCTTGAAGATGAATTTAAATTAGCTGATGGAGTCAAAAAATTACATGATACTTTAAACGAATTAAACATCCCTCACGAGTGCGATTTAGACCGTGATCCCAAAGCTGCTCTCACACCCCATATGTTTGGAATTGGTTATAGATTTCTTCCAGGAATTAAATTCTGCTTACAATATTTTTCCTAAAAAAGAAAATTAAAAAATACGAAAACGGAACCATATTGAAAAAGAAAAATAAATTTAAATAATTCCCTCAATAATTTAATAACTCATGATTAATGCAATTCTTAGTAAATCCTATCAAAATTTAAAAAAACTCTCAGTTGATTCTCATTTAATAAATCAAATAATTTCAAAAAACCTTTTTCTTAGATTAATTCACTATATAGCCGGAATTAATTTAAAGAAAGAATCTATAAAATGTAAAAAAATAGATGATTATATAAATTTAGCATTTTCATACCAATATTC
>SDNM01000059.1 GCA_004524385.1 Promethearchaeota archaeon | reverse complement strand
GAGTAGAGAAGATTATCTTCTGCCTCTGCCGTGTTCTAATGTCTTAAATGGAGGTGAACACGCAGGAAATAATTTAGCAATCCAAGAATTTATGATATTACCGATCGGAGCAAAATCATTTTCTGGGGCCATACAAAATGTTGCTGAAGTATATCAAACGCTTAAAGGCCTTTTATCTAAGAAATATGGTAGACAATCTGTGAATGTTGGCGATGAAGGAGGATTTGCCCCGAATTTATCTTTAACTAAAGATGCTATTGATATAATCATAGATGGAATTGAAGAGGCAGGATTTATGATGGGAACCGATTTTGTATTAGGAATAGATGCCGCTGCTAGTGAATTTTACGAAGATGATGAATATTATAATATTGATGGAAAAAAATTAACAGAAGAAGAGTTATTACAATATTATTTGGATTTAACTCATGATTACCCATTAAACTCAATTGAAGACCCGTTTGATGAAAAAGCATTTAGTGGTTTTACACATTTAACTGCTAAAGTTGGAAAATCAATCCAAGTTGTAGATGACGATATTACTGTTACTAATATTAAAATTCTCGAAAGGGCGATTAATGAAAAAGCAGGAAATGCATTGCTTCTTAAAGTTAACCAAATTGGAAGTTTGACTGAAGCAATTAAAGCTGCTAAAATGTCTTTTGAGCATGGATTTAATGTAATGGTATCTCATCGTTCTGGGGAAACTGAAGACACTTTTATTGCTGATTTAGCTGTTGGACTCTGCTCAGGTCAAATAAAGACTGGGGCCCCTTGCAGAAGTGATAGGAATTGCAAATTTAATCAACTTCTTAGAATTGAAGAGATTTTAGGAGAAAACGCAAAGTATCCTAAGAATTTCGGTTCTTGGAAGAATTTTCAGTAAATCCTAACCTCATTTTCTTCCCATCTTATTGCTTTAAGAACCTATAAAGATTCACATCTATTTTCTTTATTTTTTGAGTATGAAATTTGAATGATTTTTCTAAAATCATATTAAACGGAATAACATTATCAACTTTCCAATTGAATTTTTTTATATAATTGAGAATAAATTTATGAACCTTTTCACTTGCAAGGTGAATGGAGTAAATTACATCTGAGAATGAGAATGCTTTCTCCAAAAATATTCTATCAGCTGTTTTATTTTGAACTCCAAAAGGAGGATTCATAATAGTTGTTATTTTCAGATTTTTAGGCATAAATAATTTAGAAATTTCAAGATATTTTACTTCAGCGCATATGGGAAAAATAATGTGTTCAAGATCAAGGTTTTTTATATTATTTTTTAAGATACATAAAGCTTTCCAATCCTTATCTATACTTAAGATGCAATTTGCTTTCATTAAGGCACTTGCTATGGATAATCTCCCCGTTCCGGCACCAAGATCAAAAATTAACTTATTTTTTATATCGTTGAATTCGAAACCAGCGAAAAATATAAGATCTACAGCACAAGTAGCATCTATAGTATACTGTTCTAATTTTATTTTTGGCTCAATAAAGGTTTGGGTGTTTTGGATTATAGAAATTAAATCTTTCTTGTTAATTTTAAAATCCGCTCGATTACAATTAATTATGAATAAATTTATTTACATTATAACATAATATTTACTTAAAATAAAGATCTATTGTTATTTTTTATATGCCAAATAGAAAACAAATTAAAAATAAGGATATCGCTGTCACAGGACAATATCTAGGGGTTATAGAAGAGTATATCAGTAATGAGCAATCTACATACGTTAAAGAAGGTCAAATTTTTGCGACTAAAACTGGCATGATTTCAATAGACGATAAAAAACGACAAATTGAAATAGAAACACATCAAGAAAAAGATAGAAAAACCGTTAAAATCGGAGATATTGTTATTGGGACTGTCGTTTTTTTGCGGAAATTTTCTATAGGAATTACGTTTAATACTATCAATCAAAAGATTCATTTTAATTCTTCATATTTTGGTAATACTCATGTTTCTCAAATATCTAATAAATATATAGATAAAATTAACGATGCTTTTCAAATTACGGATATCATTAGGGCCAAGGTTACAAAAAAAAGTGCAAATGAGTATACTTTAAGTACAGTAGGCAAAAATTTTGGAGTAATACATGCTGATTGTTCGATCTGTGGAACAGAACTTAATAAAATCGGATATGATAAATTAAAATGCGACTTTTGTGGGAACATTGAAAAAAGAAAACTTGCTTTAGATTATGGAGATGTAGCTCATAACTTAAGGTTCTAATTTTTTTTCTAATTATCTAACAATAAATTTAATATTTTTTAATTATTAAATAGGTGTTAACAATTATTGCCTAGATCTGGTAAAAAAGTTATTCATTTTTATAATTCAAGCGGAAATTTGGAAAATACAGTAAAATTTCTAGAAAAAATTCAAGAAAAAGTAAATTACATTAATTTAAATGCAACAGTTTCTGGTAAGAGTATTAAGATCACAATATATGGCTCTAGGGATCTTCAATATTTGGCTTGTGAAAGATTACGTAATTTAGCAGAAATATATTTGTGTTAATTTCATTTCAATACCAAAAAATACCATAAAACATTTATTTTATTTTTCATTAGGATTGATAAGTTCGAATAGTTTAGAGTTATCATAATGGCAAAGAAAAAAATTAAAAAAGAATCAGAAGAAGAATTAGAAGACGATATAGGAGATTTAGAAGAGGAAGAAGTTGAGATTGAACTTCCTAAAATAACTAAAAAATCGCCTAAAGACGAAAAAGAACTAGAGGAAACTTTTTCAATAACTACAGAGTTAGAAGAAGAGGAGGAGGAAGAGGATTTAGAATTTGAGCTCGAAAAAAAGCCTGAATTTCCTGACTATAAATATCTTGATTTAAAGATTTATGAAGTTACAGAAAATAATTATGAAATTGAAATTATTGGCCAATCGCATGGATTTTGTAATATTCTTGTTAAACATCTCTTAAATATCGAAGGTGTGAACATAGCGGCATATAAAATGACTGGTTTAGAACCACCTAAAATTTATTTAAGTTTTAAAAATGGTCATAAAATTAAAGATATATTACATAAAGGGATTGAATCGCTTAGAGAAGAAGTTCTAGAGGTCAAAAAACATTTTCAAAAACTCATGTAAACATATGAATGCTTTTTTTATGAAAAATTTTTAAGAAGTTAAAATTCTACTTACTATAATGGTTTATGAGTTTTTAATTAGCGATTTAAACAAGATTAAAACGCAAAAAAGTATTGGAACTGATAAAGGATTAGCTAAAATAGGAGATGGGATAGTTAATCTAGCATATTCAGTGGCAAAATCAATTTATTTAACAAGAAACAACTCAAATAAAGAAGTCGTGCGTACTGGATTAAAAGTAAGTAAAAAAATTTTATCTAACGCTTTAAAAAATGCAAATATGAAAAATTTTGCTAAAAATAGGGCTGATGCTCATGATCTTGCAAATACCGTAGAGGCTATTGTGGCTTATGTTTGGCTAAATAATAAAATGTCTTTAAAAGAAATTATTGATTTTTTAACCGAAAATTTTTCAGGAAATCTACAAGGTAGAATTGATGAGATAAATAATGCCATAAATGCCTTTACAAATCTTTTGAATTACACAAAAAAATTCTTACCCGAAAATTAAAATATGAAAGAAAATCCTATTACAATCGGATTTGATGATGCATCTTTTAAACTTAAATCGACTGAGAGAAAAACAACTCTGTTAATAGGTGTAGTTTGTCAAGGGACAAGAATGGTCAATGTAGTTGGAAAAGAAATTGAGATCGATGGTTATAACGCAACTGAAGCTTTAATTGAACTCACAAAGCAAAATGAACTTCATGTTCAATATATTTTAACTGACACGATAACATTTGGTGGATTCAATATTGTTGATTTAAATGAAATTTATAATAAAACAAAAAAACCAATAATTGCTATTACTGAAAGAGATGTTAATCTGGAATCAGTAAAGGAAGCATTAATAAAGAAATTTCCACATAATTATGAATCAAAAATTCAAAAAATAATTAATGCTGGAAATTTATATGAGACAGATATTGAGACAGCCGGAGGGTTATCAAGGATTTATTTTCATTCTAAAGGAATTGATCCTGAAGAGGTTGAATTGTTATTGCAAAAAATATGTATTGATTCAAAACTTCCCGAGCCGGTTCGTCTCGCACATATAATAGGAAAATTATTTTGAGAAGAAAAAATAAAAGTTTAATCTGTTCTCATCTCATATTCTAAAATATCCCTAATTCTTTGACGTAGCTCAGGACGAATTGCGCTCATTCCATAAGTTCTTACTCCTAATCTCTTTTGTACTTCCTTTTCGCTAAGAACATTCGGAAGATCTTGCTTATTCGCTATGACAATAATTTTTGCAGTTATATGACGTGAGAATCTTTCAAAGATTTCTTTACACTTAGAAATATTCTTTTCTGTGGAATCTGTAACCAATACTGTTAAACCCGCGCCTCTCAAAAAATCCTTCCACATGTATCTGAACCTATTTTGCCCAGCAAAATCCCATATGGATACTTTGCCATAAGAACCCAAGTTCCTTGTATTAATATCTAATCCAATAGTTGGGGTCCTTTCATTTGAGACCTCTTTTCCTTGTAATAATTTTAGTAAACTAGACTTCCCTACTCCAGTCTCTCCAATAATACATATTTTATTCTTAATTTGGATCATTTTCAATCGAGTCTTCTATTAATTAATTTGTTATTTAGAAGACACAAATTATATCTCAAAAAATAGAATAATATGGTGGTATTACCTTTCGAATAAATTTAAATAATTGATATAATTAAATTTAAAATGAAATCTAACTAAAAAAATTGATATAAAGGTAGAAAAAAATTTAGTAGGTAAAACTTGATGAAAAAAAAAAAAGTTTTTTATGTTCTTTTTTTATGGGGATTATTTCTCTTACCATTTGTTAATCTTGCTGTAGCTAAACCGAATTATGTCGGAATTGATGAGGGAGATTCCTTTATTTGGAGAACAGAGTTCAATAAAGGTCCGTATGAAGATTATTGGATAGATGCGGGTTATTCTGACTCATATGCTGAAAATTTAACTGATTACTTATTTGATGTTTGGGATATAGATACTGATGTTGAAGGCTGGAAAGTCGTTATTTTGGAGATTAAGAGCGAAAAAGATGATGTTTATAAGAGCGATGATATTTATTGGGTTGATTATTTATACAACTTTTACGAATCTGAAGTTGGGATAAGCGATTGGGATAGAGAAGAAAGTAATGAGAGAGGCGACATCATTGAGTATGATGAGGATTTATATTTAGATAATACATTATGGTCTTGGGGTCTCCTTAAATGGTTTCTTGCTACTGATGTAAACTGGCGTGAGTTAGCTAACAATCTTGAAGATGAAATGGACTATTGGAACGAAGAAGGTGAGGCTTCTGCTGAATATAGAAATTACTTTTTCAGCCGAATACATTGTGGAATTTCTACCACGTGGAATCCTGAAGATACTAGTGAGACAGAGGATTTTGAATCTGTGGCAAGATATACTGAAGATGGCGTTCTTATGTATTATGAATGGACATACGATGGTAAAACAATCTGGGAAATAGAACTCGATGGGCGATTTCTTTATGAAAATGGGTGGTGGTTAATTCCATTAATAGTAATAGTAATTGGATTAGTTATAGTTCCAGTTACTATCGTTAGTATTGTAATGGTAAGAAAGAAACATAGAGCAAAAAAGGAAGGAGTCGCTCCACCTAAAAAAGAGAAAAAACCTGAAGTTCCATCACCGACTGCTGTTACCCCAGCTGCCGTTACACCATCCTTAGAACCTCCATTAGAGGCAGAGGCAGTTTTTTGCCCAATGTGTGGAGCCCAAGTTAAAGGTGGTAAGAATTTTTGCCAAGAGTGTGGTGCTAACTTAAAAGAGTAAAAAAATCAATATTTAAGTCTTTTTTATCCTTTTTTTTTTATTTAATAAATAATAAATCGATATCTCCTTGTTGAGTGAAATATAATTAAAATAGAATAATAATTATTCTATAATATAAAAGGCGATAACAAAAATATAGAAACCAAAAAAAATAACCAAAAATAAAATATTTAAAAATTCAAATTGTATAACATAATATCTGACACCTAACATATGTTTTAATATAAATTTATTTAAAAAGTGATTTTAAATGAGTCAAGAATTCAGATATTACGATTTACAACTGAAAAATAGCTCCACAAACATAGAAATTGTGTTTCCAAGATGGAAACATAGTGATGAGAACTTAGTTATTTTTTCTCCTCACGATGATGATGTTATATTAGGAGCGGGGTATATTCTACTCGCAGCATTAAGATCTGGAGCCAAAGTATATATAATAATATTCAATGATGGTTCAGCGGGTTATTCTAAGATTGCATTGAAGGATGAAATAATCAGTACTCGAAAGTTGGAAACTCTGAATGCATTAAAGATTTTAGGTATTGAGAAAGATAAAATAATTAGGTTTAATATTCCGGATTTTTCAGGAATTCATTATTTAGGGTGGAAATTTCCATGGAAAAAAGAAGATAATAGAGAAAGTGAAGGCTTATTTTCAAAAGTAATTAGCACTTTAAGGAAAATTAAAGCTACAAGATTAGTATTTCCAAATGGATATAGAGAACACATCGATCACACAGCAGTTTACTTAAGTGCTATGTTTGATGGTCCCCAAGTAGGTGATTCAGTAATTATCGATTATGGTGAACCTTCAGAAATCCATACTTTTCTACAATATAGCGTGTGGTCAAAATTCTCACCAGAAAATTCTATCTTAAAAAAACAAGATACAAGAATTAGAGCAAATAAAGCAATAAGTGTCAATAAAGAGATGGAGGATATCATTTCTGAAGCCCTAAGAGAATTTAAAACGCAAAAAGAAATTATTTCTAATATAATGAATGTTAGAAAAGAACGAAAAATGGAAGATAGCGAGAGATTCATAGAATTATATTTGAGTATTGATCCAAGACCTCAATTTAATTATAATCCATATAAAAAACTAATTTCAGAAATAGATTTGAAGTAAGATGATGAATAAAAAAAAAAGATTAGAAGAAGAGTTTAAAATAATTTTGGAAATAATTGAAAAATACAAGGATAAAATTGATCCTTTCATGGAGATTCCGTTAAATGAATATAAAGGACGACAGAGAGCAGTATATAATGCTTTAGAGAAAAATGATCTTAAGGTTGGTATTGTTTTTTCAGATGAACACTATTGTGGAGATGTCCCTTATTTAGGGGGAAATACTAACATCTCAATAGAACAAGTGGCAGGAATTATTGGAAAAACCGGATTTCACATCATCGCTGGTTTAGAAGGAGGTTATATTGCGGAACAGTTGGCATCACGAGCAGGAGCCGTGGTTCACAAAGCAGAATTATTACAATTAGCTGATGAGAAATATCCTATAGAGGCAGAGAAATTAGAGGATGTCATTGAAGCAGCCACAGGAGAAAAGATTTCACATATAAAAAAAATCGGACTTTTAACCCCAAGACAAGTAATCCCTGCTAATCTTGTCGAATATCTTAATAAAATTTTCAGTTCTGATAATATTATCGACGCCCAAGAAATATATTATAAGATTAAGTATGAAAAATCAGACATTGAGATGAAATTAATCGAACAAGCTTGCTTAATAGCAGATGCTATGATGGAAGGGATGTTGCGGGTTTTAAAGCCGGGAATGTTAGAAACAGAGGTAGCTAGTTGGGCGTATTTTATTGGAAAACAATTAGGTTCGGAAGAGAATGGTTTTAAAGTAATGGTTGGTGCTAATACTGCGAATCGAACATTAATAGGTGAAGCATTAAACCGAGTTATTAATAAAAAAGACTTTGTACACCTTGGGGTTGCACCAAAAAGAGATGGATTAAATTCATGTATAAGACGGTCTATTATAGCTATTGAAAATCCTGATAATTTAACCGAAGAACAGAGATATTGGTTTAATTTTATCGAAGAAGCATATAAAGTAGGATATAATAAATTTATAGAAGTTGCAGCTAACAATTTACCTGCTAAGATTCAAGAACAAGCTCTTGTTGACTTTTTCAGTTCAAAATCACAAGAAATAAATAAAAAATATGGAATAAACATTAAATTAGAAGATTTAAAACCCTATACAGGCACTCATAATTCAGGATATACTGAATGTCAAGAATTTTATGGCGCTATTACTTTAGACTCAGAACAACCCCTTGGAAATCAAATAGTAACTATGTTGGATGTAGCTCTTAGAGGCATTGGTAATAAATTTGATGAAGTTGTTCTCCCAAATTTTGATTATATTGTTATTGAAAACACTTTAGGAAAGTATGGCAGAGATGTTAAGACTTTAACAAAATT
>SDNM01000058.1 GCA_004524385.1 Promethearchaeota archaeon | reverse complement strand
TGTTTATGCCAGCTTGAAATTGCAATACACCGATTTCCTCGAGTTTGCGGATTCTCATACCCACTGTGGGCTGAGATCGGTTAACTTTTTTAGCTATTTGAGTATGAGTTAGATTAGGTTGTTCTTGAATTAAATTGATAATTTGTTTATCAATATCATCTATCTTTAATACTTCGGACATCATTCTCTTAAATCACTTTTCATTTGATAAAATTGTATATATATTGGTATATCGGCATATCGGCAGATGACGATATGACCATATAATAATATTACCAAATTTCATATTTAAACTTTTGTGTTAGTGATCTAAAAATTTATTTGAATGTCTAAAATCCAAAAAACTAATAATTCATTAGTAAAATCTTTAATAATTATAATTTTCTAATTAAATCTAAAAGGAATTTTCATCACTGAAGAAAACAAAAAAATGAGCGAACTAACTGAAAAAATTGCTGATTTTTTAAAAGTTTTAGGAGACCAAACACGTCTTGAAGTACTAGATTTATTAAAAAATGGAGAAAAGACTTCAAAAGAAATTGAAGCTATATTGGGAAAGAGTCAATCTACAATTTCTCAACATTTAAAGATACTTATTGAAATTCAACTTATTGACTTTGAGAAAAAAGGAAATAAGAACTATTATAAAATAAAATACGATTATATTTTTAAAATTCTTACATTTATTCAATCATTAGTTGTGAGTCTTGAATCTGAAAAGAGGAGAAAGGTAAGTGATTTAGATATTTTAGATACATTAGGTGTATAAAAATTCAGGAGATTAAAAAAATGACAAAATCTACATACAAAAAAATTCTGCTAATTGGTCTCGATAATGCTGGAAAAACGTCGATAGTTAAATGCTTATCAGGAACAAAGAAATTAACTAGCTTTAGTGAAATTACACCTACAAAAGGAAATGAGATAATATCTATAAAGGTATTAGATACCGATTTCAGTATTTGGGATCTGGGAGGTCAAGAAGCCTTTAGAAAGGAATATCTAAGCAATTTTGATAATTATATCCCTGGGTGTAATAAATTAATTTTCGTCTTTGATATTCAAGATACTAAAAGATACGAGTTAGCTTTGGAATATTTTGAGAAAATAATTGATTTAACTGAAATAGAAAAAAATGCTAACAATTTCGAGTTATCTGTATTTTTCCACAAGTTTGACCCTGATCTAATTAAAACTGATGGACTTGATAAGAAAATAAATAGTTTGAAGGATAGAGTTAAAGAGAAATTAGATAGTACTGATTTTTTTTATCAGATTTTCAGAACAACTATTTATGCGATTTTTGAGAAGATTGTGGTATATTAGAATGTAATTTAAGCAATTTTTTTAAAATGGTGTTGAGAGTAAATTTAAAATTTTTTCTCTAAAAACTGCCAAATCAAGCTGATTTCTTGCTTGTATTTGTTTTGAAGCTTCTTTGAGTATTTCCTTTATTTTTAAAGAGTTGAAATAGCTAATTTTTGGAGCAATAACACCTAACATATATTCTCTTTTCTTTGATCTAGCTGTAGGATCAGGATACGAATCAAATAAGATATATCCGTTTCTACTAATATTTTCAATGTTAAGTAACATACCTTCGGCCTTTGTTATTAATTCATGCCCATAAATACTCACTGTTGCCTGAAATAACTGTTGACCAACCTGGTTGATTGAAAACGGGAATCTTCCCTCTCTAGGAAAACAATCCCGAACCGTAGGGCCCATATGATCGTCCCAAAAAACCGATATCAAGATCACTTGACCTTTATCCTCTTCTGAAATAGATTGAATTCCTTCCTTATTAAGTGATAACAGCATTTCTTCAATTTCCTTATTTATTGAATTAATTCTTTTTTTACGAGTAATTTTTCCAGATATAACTGCGAGTAAATCCTGTTCTTTAAAAGGTTTAGTGATATAATCATCTACACCTAGCATTTTACCAAATCGGATATCTTTAGGGGAAGCCTTAGCGGTTAGAAACAAAAAAGGAATGTGTCCCCATCTTGGATCCTCAGAAATAGTTTTAAAAAAGTCGTAACCATCCAATTCAGGCATCATAATGTCACTTAAAATGATTTCTGGATTTTCCTTGAGTTTTGAGAGAACATCAATAGCTTCTTTTCCATTTTTTGCAGTAATTACTTGGTAATTATTGGATTCTAATATTAATTTTAAATTGAACAAAATATCTTCATTGTCTTCCACAACTAGTATTAGCGGATTCAAATTAATGCAACTCTTTTCTAATATTAAATATTTTTGCCTATAATTATTTTATATATTTTTATCCTTTATTTTTATTACTATGAAAAAATACTGAAAAAGTAGAGCCTTTTCCGTATTCACTCTCAACAATTATTTTTCCATCATGAAATTGTGTTAGCTCCTTTGCAATAGAGAGTCCTAATCCCGTTCCAGAAATATTTTTTACATCTTCTGACCTAAAAAACCGCTTAAATAAGTTTGGTATATCTTCCTTACGAATACCTCTTCCATAATCTTTAATTTGAAACAGAACACCCAGAAATTCTTTAGAATCAATGATATATTTATAATTTTCTATTGCTTTAATCTCAATTTTTGAATTTTCACGAGAATACTTTATCGCATTATCAATTAATATCCGGAATATTTCTTCAATAATCTTTTTATCCCCAAATAATTGAATCCCTTTAGGCACTTCAACTTCAATATTTATTTGTTTCTCTTTTAGACGAGGTTCCATCAGGTTTATAATTTCATGAATGACTTCTAATGGATAGAATTCTTTCCAATCCATTTTTAATTTTTCTTCATCTATTTTTGAAAGTGTCAGAACATCTTCAACCAATTCATTAAGTGCTGTGATATTTCTAGAAAGGCCTTCCATTAGTTTTTCTTCCACCTCTGGCGTGAGCTTCTGCTTTTGATTTTTTAAGTATTCTATGGACATAATCAATACAGTTATCGGCGTTCGGAGCTCGTGCGAAACAGTTGAAACAAATTCCTCTAATTTTTGTTCTGCCCTCTTGCGATCTGTGATATCCCTCCCATAAATATTTGCATAACCTTCCTCTTTTATAGGTGTAATTACAAAATAATAAATGCGGTTATTGATCTCTAACTCTCTTTCTTCAGTTTTATTATTTTCAAATACTTCATTCAGTATATCTCGGTAAAGCTTTGGAATTTTACTCCCTTCTCTAATGTTAAATAAATCAGTAGCAGGTTTATTAGTATATAAAACTTTTTCTCGAGTCATTCTTATTACAGGATTTGGGTTTTCAGAAGGAAACCTTGCTAAATCAGCAATCTTTTGTTCAGCCATTTTACGCTCAGTGATATCAGACACGAATGCTACCGCTCCACTATAATTTCCTTCTTCATTCACAAGAGGGGATGTCTCCAATCTTGCATAAACTCTAGTTCCATCTTTTCGGAGAAATTCAAAATCGTGTTGTTCTTTTATACCTCGTTTTCGGCGTTCTAGATCGCGTTCAGCGATTTTTTTACCTTCAGCGTCCATAAAGTAGAATAAATGCTTACCAATCATTTCATCCACTGTGTATCCAAGTATTTCTGCCATTCTTGGATTAACGAAAGTAGTATTAGCATCTTTATCAATAGTCCAAATTCCTTCTTGGGCAGTTTCAATTAGTATTCGGTATCTTTCTTCAGACTTCTTTAAATTAAGAACTGCTAGTTTGCGTTCAGTGATATCTCTCCCTACAGAGACAATATATTTAGGATTACCTTTTTCATCTTTTATAGCTGTTCCAAGATATTCAAAAGGGATAGATTTTCCATCTTTAGTGATTAAGTTCATTTCAACTAGGGTCTTTCCTTCTTTTTTTACATTTTCAGTTGCTAATGCTGCTTTATTTAAATCTTCTTCTTTATAATATGAAGTTGGTGCTGGCATTGAAGAAATTTCTTCATCACTATAACCACTGACTTCTCTGAATGCTTTATTCCATATTAAAGCCTTTCCAGTCGATGGATCAAATATGAAGAAGGTGTCTCTCTGTGAGTTTAATGCAGTTTCGGTGAATCTTTTTTCTTCCAGTAGCGAACTTTCACTACGCTTTAATTTTCTAAATAAAAGATTAAAAGGATTTTCTAGTCCAATTTCAATAATAGCTTTGTATAAGAGAAAGAATGCGACCATCTTAAAAAGGTGTCCAATTAAATTTGAGAGCCCATAAGTGCTTACATAAAAAGTGAAGGCCAACTCGGCAATCATTGTTGAAACGATTGAAACTACGATAAAAATAAATATTTTTTTGTTAAATTCTTTCCGAACTTTATACATTATAAATACAGTCAAAAAAAGAATGGAAATGATTATATACTCACTGATAATCTTAAAGGGTGTCAATCCTGAACCTTCAATATAACAGTTAGGAAAAAGCCTATTGAAAATTAGGAATATCAATAGAGAAGTAATAATTGTATATATAATAATTAAATCATTTGTATTTACTTTTTTATTAACAACTAAGGCTGCATATAAAAAAGAAAAGGCTTGAAGATATCTCGCAGCAATCCACAGCTGTGTAGGAAGATTTGAACCGTATCCTGTAAATATTCCCATTCCAGTATAAGCTAGTGTGTGGAGTAAATCCATAAAGCCAATAAAAATAAATGATATGCCAACAACCAAAAAGAAAGAATTATCTATATTTTTTCGGCTATTCCATGCGATTACAAATATTCCGCCAGCAATAATAATACTAAATAGTTCAGCTATAGTATGGAAAAGAAGATAACTATAAAGAGAGGTTAAAGCTGTAGCTAATAAGATTAAAGAAAGAATACCAAGCTCTATATAATCTTTTCTTATTCTAGATTGAACTCCTATGCTGTTGTTATTTACAATTTTATCTTCACTAACAAATTCAGAATTATCTCGTAGATTTAACATTAAATCTCGTTTTAGAACTTATTAAAATATAAATTGATAAGGATTTTATTTCTGTTTTTTTATTTTTTTGTTAAATATATTCAATATTAAAAAAAAATCCTAAATCTTTATAGTTAATTATCTAGTTTTTTCCAAGATATTAATATTAACTTAATATAAAATATACTTCAACTTAAAATACTCAAAAAAAAAAAAAAGTAATATAAATTGATTAAAACACCCACAGGGTGAATCCGATAAGGAGCCCAATAGCTAAGATTATAAGAATTATTATTATAACTGCCGCAATCACCGCTATAATTGTTACAAAGATCGCAGTGCCAAATCCAATTTCATGACGTTTTGCGATTATTATCCAACATATAATTAAACCAATTATTATTGCAACAATCAACCAAATAAATGCGTTTGAAAACCAATTAAACAGAACAATCAATAACCACATGACTATCGTACAGATAAGAGCTGTGGCGAATACGCTACCGAATTCCGTCTTCTCTGAATCAACGAAAGCTAAACCAATTTTAAGAAATATCGTTAAGAAAATTAAAAAGAAGACGAAAATTAGGATATATATTATAATAAGCCATATCAGAGTTCCTGTTACTTGTAATATCATTTTTACTAATCCCTATCAAAAATTAATTTATTCTTTATTTTTATTAAAATTAGAATTGTAATACTTTATTCTTAAGTATTTATAAATCTATTCTCTATAATATATTGGTTTTTATAGAGAACTCCTACAAATTGGTCAATTTTAAAACATTTATAAGTTCTTATTAATCTGAAATTTTTGAGCATCAATTTACTTTTCAATTGTTTTATATAAGAAATTTTCCCTCTTTTTGAATTAATTTCCCGTCAATTTTTATCGAGACTCTATCCATAACTCCATCATGATGAATATTGCTATAGGTTTGACCCCCAATATTGATATTTTTACCAATGGCAAGATGGGCTGTACCTTTCATCATTTTATCCCCTACAGTTCCAGTTGTATGTTTAACGGTGTGATTAGTTCCTATTCCTAACTCTGCAATATTATTTCCATTCTCATCTGACGCTTCAATAATGGTTCGTATCTTATCTGCTTCTTCAGCACCTTCAATTTTTACAGCTCGCCCATTTTCTATTAATATATTTACGGGGTTTTTAATAGCTCCAACTTTTTCGAAAAACACATCTATTATCCATAAACCTTGTGCTGTCCCCTCAACAGGAGCTATAGCTGCTTCTGAGTATTCAGGCACGGCCCCCCATGCTCCGGGAACCACATGTCTAACACTTAAAGGAGCAGAAATCCTATCCTTTATAGATAATACAACATCAGTACCTAATTGAGTAGAGATTCTCGCTTCTTCCCCATTTGTTAATAATTCTGATAATTTTTCCGTTAATTCAGTAATTTCATACACATCTTCGCTCGTAATATTAGGGTTAATGTAAGGGACACCTCCTACTCTTGCCCCTGCATCTGTAGCTGCTCGTCTTGCATTCATATGAAGAAATAATTGTATCGTACTATAGGGTAGAACTCCTAAAATTACATTTGATTTAAGCATTTTCTGACTTACCTCTTCTGGGGGTTCTATTAGCATCTCTTTAATTGCATCTACGTTAACCATAGTTACTTCTGCCCCTAAAGCCTCTGCTTCTTCAGCTAAAAGAAGTGCATTTTTTTTAAAACCTCTTGAGTTGATAATTAATACCTTTTCATTAGGTTTTATTCCCATGCATGTTTCCACAATAACCCGTGCTCCTTTTCTGTAATCTAATTTCTTACTCATTTTGCATGTACCTCCTTTGTTAAAAAATTTATTTTGATAACATTAAATCTTAATTAGTTCAAATTTTATAAGAAATAATAATTTTTATATAGATTTTATAAGGGGATATTTTTTCAAATTAGAACTAAACCTTATATCGCGTTCTAAAATAGCGTAAAGTTATTTTATATCGCTTTTGGAATTAAAACACTAAAATTAGAACCCTTCGTATAATCCCCTTTTACTTTATTTTCGATCCAGATTTTTCCATTATAAATATCTATTAATTGTTTAACAAGCGATAATCCTATTCCCAATCCCCTTACCTTACCATTTCTTTTAGTTACTCTCTGGAATAATATATCTTTTCTTTCGTCTGGGATCCCAATTCCATTGTCTATGAATTCAAATTTTAAGTAATTTATATTATTTTTTTGCTCTTCAGAAATTTTAACTAGAATTTCAATTTCAGGATTTATGTTATGCTTTACGCCATTGATTAATATATTTTCAAAGAGATCCAATATGAGATCATTTGCTTTAACAAAATATTTTTTACTTTGAGTATCAACTTCGATTTTAACTTTTCTACCTTGAAAACTCTTGTAGACAAATTTAATTGCATCCTCTAAAATACTGATAACTTCAATAGGTTCTGTCGATATTTCAGTTTCTTCAAGTTCAGATAATTTTATAATATTTGAAACAATGGATGCTCCTCTAAACACTTGTTTTGTAATTAAATTTAATAAATTTCTCCTATCTTTAAGATATTCGGGTTTATTTTGAAACATTGCATACAATTCTACAGATGATTGAATTGTTTGAAGTAAGTTATTCATATCATGAGCAATTAATTCTTTATAAAAATTAGCACGATCATAAGCTTTGCGATATTTATCTTCTGATTCTCTAAGATCCATCTCTATTTTTTTCCTCTTGGTTACATCTCTCCCTACGGAGACTATTAGAAGATCACCGTCTACACTTTTAAAAGTTCTTGCTGTATATTCAAATGGAATGCTACGACCATCTTTAGTAATAAGCGACATTTCAACAGTCGTTTTTTCCTCACTTAATACTTTTTCTATAGCTTTTGCTGCACATTTTAAATCTTCTTCACTATAATAAGAATCAGGAGCTTTCAATGAAGCAATCTCATCATCAGTATAACCAGTAATATCGCTAAAAGCTTTATTCCACTTTATGGCTCTCCCTGTTTGGGGTTCAAATACGAAAATCGTATCAATTGAGGTATTTAATACATTATCAGTAAACTCTTTTATAGCTTTTAAAGCCTCATATGCGTTCTTTCTTTGTGTTATATCCTGAGCAATAGCTATAACAAATATATTATCATCTTTCTTGATTATCGAACTTTGATAATTTATCCATGCTAAACTTCCATCCTTTTTTTTTATTTGGATTTCTATAGGCTTTAATTTTTTTCCTTCAAGAACATCCTTATATCTCTTTTTAAATAAGGAGATTTGTTCATTAGTGTAAATTCCAAGTTCCCTATATTTTTTGCCAATAACTTCATCTCTATTATAACCATAAATTTTTTCAGTAGCAGGATTAACATCTAATATTGTCCCTTTTCTATTAACTAAAGTAATGGAATTAGGCGATTCCTCATATAAATGTCTGTATTTAGTTTCAGATTCTTTAAGTGCTTTTTCTATTTTTTTTCTATTAGAAATATCCCTAGAGACTCCCAATATTCCAATTGCGTTTCCATTTTCATTACGCATAAAGGTAATTGTCATCTCCA
>SDNM01000057.1 GCA_004524385.1 Promethearchaeota archaeon | reverse complement strand
CAATATGTTTAGGATTAAAAACCGTGTTAAATTTTTCAAATTCTGAAGAATCAGTTTTATTCTTATCCATTATTTAAGAAAAAATTAGAATTATTTTATTTTTTATGAAATCATTATTATAAGAAACAATTTATCTAAAACAATTGAGAAGTTTGTTTAAAAGTGTGGTTTAAATCTATTTTTATTAAAAAAAAACACGCATACAAATATTTAAAAAAAAATATATTTTATATATAAAATGTAATAAAATAAAGGATTAGAAAATAGTATAAAAAGCGAAATTGAAAATACTTCAAGATATTTGGATATTGACTAATTCCGGTGTTGTGCTCTTCAATCGCGTTTTTGATCCGCAATTGAAAACGCAGTTGTTTGGTGCTTTAATGAGTGCACTAAACTCATTTGCAGAAAGACTTGCTGAGGGAGGATTATCTAATTTTGAACTATCCGATAAAAGATTTATTATAATGAAAAAAAATGACTTCCTCTATGTTGCAAACAGCTCTACAAAAGTTAAGCCGAAAAGAGTGATTATGCAATTGGAAATGGTCGCAGAGAAGTTTTTCGAATTGTATCCCGTGGAATGGTTTAAAACCGAATGGGACAATGAAGTATCAACTTTCGCGGATTTCGAAAAAGAAATTAAGGATTTGATGGAAGATCCCGTAAAAACGTTCTGGGAAAGCTTCTAAGGAGTTTAATGGTTTCTCGTTTAATTTTTTTAGAAATAATTTTTTCTATCTCACTGAATATCTTGATAATTTGTTGAATTATTCATAATATTCTTCTTTATTTTGTTTCAATTGATTCTAAAAGATAATCAGTTATATATCTACAATTTTTATCCATTTGGGTTTTATAATTTACATATCTAAAATTAAATACACAAAGAGGACAAGATGTTACAATTTCTTTTGTCTGCATATCTTCAAATATTTTAGAACCAATTTTTATAGAAATACTACTGTCTACACCTCTTATCCCTGAACCTGCGCCACAACAAGGAGTTTTATCCCTATTTTTAGGCAACTCATTCACGGTTGATTGAGTTTTATTTAAAAGATTTCTAGGCTCGTCGTATAATTTCATCCCTTTAAGCTTTCTACCCATACGACATGCATCATGATAGGTAATTGATTTATTCAATGATTTAAGTTTAATCCTTCCTTCTTTCACTAATTCATGGACTACATCCACGATGTGCTTCACATTTATATTATAACCCTCAAGATATTTTGGGTATACTTTATTGAAAGCATAGAGACACCCTCCACATGTTACAATTAGATTTTTAATCCCATATTTCTTAAAAATTCTAAAGTTTTCTTCAAAAGTCTTTATTGCTAATTTGAGATCTCCTGCAGAATAAATATATTCTCCACAACAAGGTTCATTTTCTAAAATTTTGAAATGATATCCTCCTTTTTTAAGTATTTCATAAGAAGTAGAAGCACTTTCCTTTACTCGGAATGAAGACATACAACCTAAAAATAGGAGTGTATCAGAATCTCCTTGCTCAAATAATTCAGAATCTTTATATTCTTCAGGTAACCAATCTAAGCGTTCTTCAGGAGTACCATTAACAGAATTATCTTTATCTAAAATACCCTTGATTATTTTTTTATGAATCTCTAAGGGGGCTTTATTTTGATCAACAAGTTTTATTTTGGAGGCGTGAATTATGTCAGCAATAGGGATTCCTTGAGTACAAACTAGACTACAAGCACCACATAAGGTGCATGTATATAAACTAATTATTTCTTCCTCCGAAATCTCTCTATTACTAAAAATTTTTTCGGCAATCTTTAAACGACCGTTAGGAGATTTTAGCTCATCTTGAGTAGCTGCGAATGTGTCGCATTCCTCGCGACATGTTTCACAATCTATACATGATTGAATATCTTCTAAAATTTTATTATTGTCCATAATATATACCTTCTAAATATTGATAGTTTAGATAATAAATCAAAAGTAATTTAATAAATTCTTGAATTCAACCTTATAAAAGAAGATTGAGGAGGAATCAATAGAAGCAAAATATAAGACTATAAGTATGGGTTCTATATTATGGGGATAAAATTGTTACCATTTAAATTAGGGGATATTATTTTTTGCTTATTAATTCCTTCCTCGATAATTGATAAGACTATATGATATTTAAAGTTATCATATAAATATTATCTATTTTCGAAGCAAAAATAAAGTGGACTTCAATAAAGAAGGATTTATAAGAGAATTATTACAATTAAGAAATTAGATTTCAAACCTTTAGAAAAATCCATAAGAGATAAAATTTAAAAAAAATTGCATAAATTGTGCCTAAGAAAGATAAGATTGAAAAGATCAATGAAGAAGAAGATAAAGAAGCAGATAAAATCATTGATCTATTAAAAGATGATATATTAATTTTTGCTCAAAGTTTGGTAAAAGAGTATGAAATAGGAGATTATATTGTCAGAGCAATAGATAATGTGGATTTAAGGATTAAAGAGGGAGAATTTCTTGTTATAAAAGGGCCTTCTGGTGCTGGAAAAACTACATTGTTAAATTTACTTGGCGGATTAGATTCTCCAAATAAAGGAACTATATACGGTCATGGCGTTAAATTTAGTGATATGGAGGAAGAATCGCTTGCAACTTTTAGACTATTAAATTCAGGATTTATTTTTCAAAATTATAATCTCATCTCAACTTTGACAGCAGAGGAAAATATCATTTTTGTCTTAAGAACTGCTGGAGTACATTTTAAGGAGGCAAGAAAGCGGGCTGTACATTTATTAAAAAAAGTAGGATTAGGTGAGCGCAGAGAACATTTACCATTTCAGCTCTCAGCTGGAGAGCAACAGCGTGTGGCAATTGCACGGGCATTGGCTAATGATCCACCTGTAATACTTGGAGATGAAATAACTGCAAATTTAGACAAAAAAAATAGCGAATTTATAAGAGATTTATTTAGAGATCTGAAAGATTTAAGAAAGACAATTATATTAGCTACACACGACGATAGATTAATAGAATTAGCGGATAGGGTTATTTTCTTCGATGATGGGAAAATAATTAATGAAGAAAAGCCTGATACAACAAATATAAAAAAATAAAGTAATTTAAGAATGTCATTAGATTTTGCTCTCAAGGATTTTGTAAGGAAAAGAGGAATCACATATCCTTACGTGTTAACTATTGCTCTGGTTATTGCCTTAGCAATATTTATGATATATTTTTCAACTTCTTTAGGTTTGAACTTACTTTTTCAATACCTTACTGAGGGAGAGAAAGATATTGATAATGAATATTATTTTTCAGGAGCTATAAATTCAATTTATTCTCAGTTTAATACTTTAATCCTGGGATTAATTCTATTTCTTGCGTTTGCAATTGTCGTCATTATTTCTACTACTTTAATTAAGAATAAAAAAAGAGATATTGCGATTATGAAGGCACTCGGTACTCTACCCGGCAGATTATATAGTTTTTATCTTCTTGAGGTATATATTATTTTTTTTATAGGATTTTTACTAGGATTTATTTTCGGTTTAATTGCTTTTGGGATGTTATCGTTGATTATGATTTTATTAGGAATGAAAGTTCTTTTTCATATTGATTTATATTATACATTAATATTATTTTCTTCTTGTGTAATTGGTATATTTGTTATATCTGGTTTTTCCCTTAGAAAAATCGGGCACCAACAAATAACCAAATCATTTTCAAAAGATATACCTTACGTATATAACGCTTCAAAAAAAATGACTATTATTCCACGATGGCTTTCTAAATTAGGATTTAATTTTAAAATTGCGATTACAAATACAATAAGAAGAAAGAGAGAATTTATTAGATTTTTATTTATATTTTCGTTAATTTTCTTATTAATTTTTACATTGGGATTAGGAACTATTGTTTTAAATTCTTCTTCTCAAGAGTGGATAAGAAAGTCTCAAGATGAAAACATTGTTATAATTGGCCATGAAGATGTTATAGACAGTTATGCAGATATGTATAAAATGTTTTCTGATCCAGAGATTTCTATTGATGAAGATGATATTGATTTTACTGATCCAAGATACCTATTTAATATTAATCTTATATCTGAGATTCATGGGATAGAAGAAATTAGAGAAATAGACCAGCGTTTGATAAAATTCTGCGATGTGAAAGAAGTAGATGGTTATTATTATTATGATGCAGAAGAAGAAGGTAGAGGAGGATATGAAATTGTAGGTCAAGGGAGGAAAGGTAATTATCCCATTGTAGGTGTAAATCCAGATGATATAATCCAAGAATTTGAAATTGAAGGTAGGTTTTTCGATAATGACGATTCCTATGATAATATGACTATTGGAGATGGTTTAGCTTATAATTTCTTCGATTATCCACTTGACCAAAGTCTAAGAATTAAAGATTTAGATCATAAATTTCACATCTCTGGTGTTATAATTGACAGCTTTTTTGCAGGATACGCAGGATATATTGGTTTAGATATTTTTCAAGAAGATTTAAATTTCACTAACAATGAAATTAATTTCATTTTACTGAAAATTAAAAACAACTCCTATGAAGATATCGATGAAGAGCTTGAAAAAATTATTGAAAATAACTTGGGGGGTGGTTTTGGATGTTTGTTATTAGAGGCAATTTTTGAAGAAAATCTTACTTATCTATCCACTTTAACATTATATCCAATAATTTTAATTATCGTGATGGGTTTTATCTCTATTCTTTCGCTATTTAATTACCAGAAAGCGAATTTAATAGAAAAAGCGAAAGATTTCTTAATAATGAGGGCTGTCGGTGCCAAAAAAAAATCATTAAAAAAAATTCTATTTTTAGAAGCTTTATTTGTTATTATTCCATCTCTTTTAATAAGCTTAGGAATTGGTATGATATTCAACTCAATTTTTTTAATTGATAGAGCCTATATGCCTCCTTTATTTATTCCTTTTATAGGAATTTCGATTCTTTTTGGTACAATGATTATTTTTAATTATCTAAGTTTAATACCAATTATGAAAAGGATTGATCAATTTTCTATTAAAGATTTTGAGTTATATTAATAGAACTTGATTATCTATTAATTGAAAAAAAACTATTTAAGAGTCAAAATTTAATTATGAAAAAAAATATGTAAATAATGAAAAATATATCAAATAAAAAATTGAGACTCAATCTTGACTGAAGATACGTTAAAAATTAAAATAGATGAATTAGAACTCCAATTGGAGTCTAAAGATAAAGAAATTATAGGGTATCTCAAAAAAATTGAAAATTTAGAAGATACAATTATAAGGTTGGAGGCTTTAATACCAGATGAAATCAGAAAAGATTCAAAAAAGAAAGGGAAAATAGTTGGGGATTCTAAATTAGCTATTGAGATGAGTGATTTAGAAAAACAAGTCAGGGATTTAAAAGATAAAATGGGTTTTCTAAGAAAAGAAAAGATACAACTTCAACGTGAACTTGAAAAATATACGAAAGAAAAAGGTAAAAGTACTGTAATAAGAATTGAAGAGAAAAAAGAGCCATTAGAGACTTTGGTAGAGGAATTAACGTTAAAAATCAACAAACAACAACAATTAATAAGAAAGTTAAAAGCAGATGATACAAAAGAAGAAATTGATGAGTTAAAGAAAAAAATAGCGAAATTAAATGAAGAATTGGAACAAGCAAAGGCAAGCACAAAAATTAAAACTGAAGGAAAAAATAAACTTGATAAAGAGGACTCCACCCCCGGAGATTTACAGAAAAAGATTGAGGATTTTAGTGTAGAATTAAACAAAAAAAATCTTAAAATTAAGGATTTAGAAAAAACTATTTCTACTTTAAAAGCTGCTCAAAAAGGAGGGGCTTCAAATTTAGAGGTTGAATCTTCTGAAAAAACATTAAAGGCATTATCTGAGGAATTGCAACGTAAATTAAACACATCAAAAACACAAATTAAAAAATTACAGGAACAGCTTAAAGAATATAAAACCATGAAAGCGCCAGTAGAAAAAGATTCTCAACAAGAAATAATCGACGAGTTAAGAAATAAAATAAAGGAGTTAACAAGTAAAAAGCAAGTGGAACGTAAAATAGAAAGTCCTAGCGATCAAGCAATTATCCAAGATGACCCTAATTTAGCTCTAAGAGTGAGAGAACTTAAAAATTTTGTTGAAGATTTACAGAAACAAAATGATCAACAGAGAATTGAGATAAATTCTTTAAGAAAAAAAACAACCCCTTGAAAATGGAGCTTATTATTCTTGGCTCTTCTGCCGCTATCCCTGTTAAGAATCGAAATTTACCCTCAGCTGCTTTAAAATATAAAAATCATATTATTTTATTTGATTGTGGAGAAAGTATTCAGCGCAGTTTTAACGAGGCTGGATTAAAATTTAATAAACCTTTAACGATTTTAATTTCCCATTTTCATGGAGATCACATAATAGGCCTTCCTGGTTTATTGTTTAGATTTGGTTTAATTGAAAGGACGGCTCCAGTTATTATTTTTGGACCCCGAAATCTTTTTCTTTATTTATTTTTCCATAGAAAAATACTCGGGTTAAAGGCGAATTATCCAATAAAGATTATTGAAATCGACCACGACAATAATAATTTAATTGAATTTGAGGGATTAGATTCTGAAATTCCTAAAAAAACGGAAAATCTTGAAGATAATATTATATACGAAACCGATAGATTTTTTTTAAAATATGCTCTAGTTGATCATTCTATCGAGACATTCGCGTACTCCTTTATTGAAAAACCTCGCTACGGGAAATTCAATCCAGAAAAAGCTAGAGAATTAGGAATTCCTGAAAGCAGTCTATGGAAAAAACTGCAAAAAGGAGAAATGATTAATTTTGAAGAAAGAACTATTGATCCCTTAAAAGAAGGCATAGTCGGAACTAAAAGACCAGGAAGTAAAATTACTTATTCTGGAGATACTATGCCTTGCCAATCTTTAATAGATTTAGGCAAAGATTCTGACATTTTAATTCACGAAGCAACTTTTGGTTTTAATCTTCAACACATTGCCAACGAAAGAAAACATTCTACTTCTGTAGATGCTGCTAACGATGCTAAAAATATGGGCGCTAAACAGTTAATATTAACCCATATCTCATCACGGTATCAAGAAGATGCGTTAAAATTACTTGAAGAGGCAAGAGAGATATTTCCAAACACTATTTTGGCTAAAGACCTATTAAAAATTACTCTAAACTAAAGTTAACTTCGAAAAGAGACATTAAAAAAAATTAAAAATATAAGAAATGCAAATCTTTAACCTAAAAACTCTTTAATATTTGATATAACCAGTTCTGGCTCGTCTACCATAACCCAATGGGAAGCATTTTCAACTTCCACGATTTTCAAATCTTTTACATAGTCTGATAAATCTTCCAGTATTTTAGGAGTTAAGGCAATATCTTTCATACCATGAATTACCAGAGTCGAAACATTTATTATTCCGGTCCAATCATCGGTTTTACCCAGTGATTCAAACGTCGCCCGATAATAATTTAATCCTGCGTTTATCGCTCCTGGTTGAGACCACGCTTCAATGTATTTCTCCTTATCAAATTCACTTATCGCATTCTTTTTTTTCACCATTCCAAATACTACCATCTTTAAAAATTGAAAATTGTTATCCATTAGTTTTTTTTCACTATTAGGCTTTATAAATTCTAATATGTACGAACTAGCTTTTTGTTGAGATTTAGATTTACCAAGAGCCTTTCTCATTACCACTAAGTGGGGTCCATTGCATAATATCAATTTCTTTAGTGATTCTGGATATTTCTCTGCGAAACCCCATGCAACTGGTCCACCCCAGTCGTGTCCCGCAAGAGAGAATTTACCCAAGTTTAGCGCATCACTTAGACGTTTGATGTCGTTAACTAGAATTTCTAGAGTGTAATTTTCAACGCCTTCTGGTTTATCAGAAAGGTTATATCCCCGCATATCTGGAACTATTAATCTATATTTGTCTTTTAGTCCGAGAATTATATCTCTCCACCCATACCAAAAATCCGGGAAACCATGTAATAACATTAAAGGTTCTCCTGAACCAATTATAACAGTGTGAAGTTTTATTCCATTAATGTCTACAAATCTTTCTTCCATTTCATTAAATATTTCCATAATCTATTCAAGCTCTATATATCATTTAAATCCATTTTTTTATGAATTCTTTGCTTTTAATAAATTTAACTAATATAAAGCTTTAATCTTAAATTAAAAGTGAATACATTTTTTACTAAGAAAATTTTACTTAAGGATCTATTAAGAATAATAGTAAAATAGAATTATATCGTGAACTCTATGAATTAAAAATGAGAGATAAAAAAGATTTATTAAATTGCTCTAAATTCCTATTCTCCACCTGCAATGTGCGGAAGTATAACTATCTCATCATCCGCCGTTATTTTTTGATCTTCGGTTGCCTTCTTCCCATTAATGAGAATACCGAAGTACTTTCCTTCTAAATT
>SDNM01000056.1 GCA_004524385.1 Promethearchaeota archaeon | reverse complement strand
TTTACATACTCATACAGTTTTTTCCGATGGAAAAAATAGTATTAAACAGATGGTAACCCAAGCAGTTAAATTAAACTTAAACCATCTTGCTATTACAGACCATTTTTCAGATTCCTGGAAAAGTAATGTAATTCCTACTCTAAATTCAGCTGAAAAAATTGAGGATTACTTTATTAAAATTGAAAATTGCCAGAGATATTTAAAGAACAACAATAAAAATCTGAGACTTTTTAAGGGAATTGAAATAGATATAGGAAGCTCAGAAAGGGTAATAAAGAAACTTATCAGACCTCAAGATTTTGATATAATTTTATTTGAGTATTTAGAAACTCCTGAGGGCGTGGCTTATGTTAGAAATATAATTGAATATTGGAAAAAATTAAATCCCATTAATAATAAGTTTCCAATTTTAGGATTAGCTCATTTTGATCCTTCTAATTTTATCTATCAAGGTTTAGATTCATTAATGTATTTTCTCAAAGAGTTTAAAATTTATTATGAATTTAACTCAAGTTATTATGAATACTTCTCTAGAAAAAATGAATTGTTTTTTAAGAAATTAAAAGAACATAATATATATGTAGCGATAGGAAGCGATGCACATAATTCAAATGGGTTAGATTTTATTGAAGAACCATTAAAAATGATTGAAATTTATAAGCTCGAAAAAAATTTTAAACTCTTCTTAAAACGATTGAAAAATAGATAAAATGGAGTTTTTTATCATTTTGAAAAAGATAAATTAACCGTTCCACTCATTACTTTTTTATTATCTATTTTTTCAACGTGATATTCACAAAGTACGACTTTTCTGTCGTCTTCATGCTTAATATCAATAACTTTTCCATTAAATATTATTTCATCGTTAGGATAAACTGGATTCTCAAATTTAATCGTTATACCAGATAATGCATTTATATTACCATCAATCCAATCAATAATCCATTTAGGAACGAAAGAAAATAAAAAATTCCCGGCTATAAGAACGTCTTTATAGCCCAACCGACGAACATATAATTTGCTAAGATGCATAGGATTGATTTCCTTTGCTAATTTGTTGTATTGCTTATAGGTTTTTTTTTCCATTTTAACTTTGAAAGATGGAATCTCTTGCCCTATTTCTATTTTTTTTGTAATCATTATAAACACTTCCTATTTGACTTTCTATAATTTGAAAAAACAATCATGATTATCTACAGCATAAACAATATTGTTTTCATCTAAAACAGATAATTTAAAAATAATATTATAATAGACGCCTTTTTTACCTGATTTTTTAATCGGCTCTGATAATTCCGTTTTGATTTTATATTTTTTATTCATTGTCATTGGTTTAAAGAATTCAATTTCTGACCCTACATGTATAAATGCCTTAATTAATTTTGAGAATAAATGTGGACCACCTTTAGTAAGAATAAGTTGAACTAAAGGATTCGTTAGGCTCGTCATATAACTTGGGGGGATAACTTTATCATCGAATCCTGCTTTATTTGCCGCTTTATTGTCAAGATAAATTAAATTATCATCACTTATCAAATCACAGAATTTTGCTATCTCTTTATCATCTGGTTTAAATTCATAAAATCCTATTTCTTCTACATTTTTTTTTAACTGTCTGTTAAGTTCTTCTGCTTTTGATATGTTATTTTCTGCCATAGTAATAGTTCTCTTGGAAATATTTAATGATATATATGTTTTTTTTTAAATATTAGTTCTCAGAAAAAAAAAAATGAATATGAATTATATAATTTTAAAAACTTGATAATAATCGAGAATTATTAAAACTAAAAATCCTATTTCTATTAAGAGCCAGAGATTCCGTTTCAAATTCCTTACTACTTTTAATCCCTTACCACCACTATAACTGATTATATTGTAAATAAACATCAATATCCAAGCTAATAAAAGAATTACAACCGGAAGGATCAATGCCATAATGTGTCCATTAGTGAAATCTATTAAATATTTATAACCAAGAATAACAAATCCAATTATAACAAACGTAAATCCAAGCCCAAAGGTATATTCCGCAAAGTTAATAAATCTCTTAATTTTCTTTGCAGATATTTCTTCAAATTGAGATTCATAATGTGCTCTTGAATTTGCGGTTACTGAATTAATAAATAAAATAAAAGCCATCATTAACAAAAAAGTTACAGTGATTATCCCATGTTTAGGTTTGAACTGCCAAATTAAAGCAAGTATCGTTAAAAGAGCGCCTATCAATGTGGTAGAGAGGACTATCCAATCCTTTACATTTACTTCATCTTGTTTTGCCATTTTTTTACCTCAAAATTATTACTTAATTAAATAATTGCTTACAAAAACTTTAGATTTATTACTTATAAAGATTTTGCGATGTGTTAATATCGTTATCAAGTATAAAATTGAAATATTCATTATCTTTTTATAATCGCATTTTTTTAGTTAATATTATGGAATTAGAAGAAAAAATTGAATTAGCTGCAAAATGGATAACTGAGTCAAATAAATTAGTAATTTTTACAGGTGCGGGAATTTCGACTGGTAGTGGATTACCGGATTATAGGGGCCCAGATGGCGTATGGACTAGACGAGATAAAGGTCTTCCTCCCCCAAGATCGCCTCCGTGGGACCAAGTCAAACCTAATCAGAGCCATTACATCATTGTAGAATTATTAAAAATGGGAAAAGTAGATTTTATTATTTCTCAAAACGTTGATGGACTTCATGCGAAATCAGGAGTACCTTTTGAAAAACTTGCTGAGCTCCATGGAAATCTCTACTTTATGAAGTGTTTAGGTGATTGTGGAAAAAAAATGACTTTTGAAGATGCTGGATGGGATAAAAAAAAATGGGGTAAGGGATATCGTACAAATCGTGTTCGCAATGGTCAACCTACATGCCCGAACTGTGGGGGTAGGCTAATTTCAAGCATAGTTAATTTTGGGGATCCTTTACCAGAAGACGAATTATATGAATCAATAAAAAGATCTCAGCAATCTGATTTATTTTTTGTGATAGGGTCCTCATTAGTTGTTACGCCAGCAGCAAATATGCCAGAATACGCAAGAAGAAGTGGTGCAAAATTGATTATCTTAAATATGGGAGAAACCCCTTATGATAGCGTGGTAGATCTAAGGTTTTCCAATAAAATAGAAGATGTACTTCCTCCAATCTTTGAAAAAGTAAAAGCAGCTTTAAATCATAGTTAACTTATTATTCAACTTTGCAGATGTTTCATTATTTTTACCTATTGTTTAATTATTTCTCCTACTTTTTAACTTAAAATAGACTAAATAAGGAAGACTAACTTTATATATTTTGACAACAAATTGAATATTATGACTGAAACTGACAAGAGCTCAATAAGAGTTAGTAAGGCTTATTTTCGTCTTTTAGTCGCTATTCTAATCCTAATAGAAATCTTAGATGCATATACTACCGGATTACCGGGAATTATACCAAGTAATATTATAGCTGAATTTTTAAATGATTATAAGACCAATACAGCTCAAGCTATTTTTGCGTTAGGTTCTGGGATTGCAATGATTGGTATGTATTTTGTCATTGTGAGCCAATACTTTGCAGATAGATTTGGTAGAAAAATTATGTTAGTTTTTACATGTTTGGGTATGGGATTTGCCTCACTAATGATTGCATTATCGACAAGCTTCATTATGTATGTTATATTTCTCTTTTTGCTATATATGTTTTTCAGCTCAGATATATGGATGATATATATTAATGAAGAATGTCCCTCTGAGAAAAGAGTAGTTTGGGCAAATATTATTGTTGCCGGCGGTGTTTTCGGATTATTACTTGCTACAATTCTGCGAGGAATCTTTATTACAGGACAACCTGGTGAAATTGGCTGGCGTGGTCTTGCTTTATTTGCAGCAGTATTGGGATTTGGATTGGGAATTCTTTCTATCTTTGCAGTTAAAGAAACCTCAATTTTCATAGAAAATAAAGAAAAGAAGGGAGAAGATCTTAAACCTGGTTTTAAAGAAAATGTGGTCGATATTTTTAAATCTTCCAGTCGTACTCAGATGCTTGTACTTTTACTAATAACCTTTATTGGAGGGCTCAGTTTTCTATTCCAAGCTATGGCAATGGCATATTTGGCAGACCAAGGAGGCTTATCAGAGCCACAACTGAATCTGGTATTGATATTCACTTTTTTCATGATTCTAGGAGGATATACCTTTTCAGCATTGACGGGGGATAAAATTGGAAGAAAATTTTTAATATATTTCTGGTCAATAGCAATGCCAATCTTCGTAATAACCACAGTTGTTTTAGTTAGTATGGGTCTAGCTGCTAGTATCATTACATGGATATTTGCTGGCTTAGGAGTTTCGGCAATATGGGGATCACTAGGTGCTGTTAGAATAATTTCAGTTGAAATTGTTCCAACAGAAAAAAGAGGTACGAGTGCGGGGCTTAGATCTCTACTTACAGCAACAGGTACAACGGTCGGGTTACTTTTGAGCAGTATCGTGATCTTATTTTTTGGGCTGGGTATTGCATTCATAGTATTCACTCTACCCCTACTAATAAACATACCTCTAACATATAAGTATATTCAAGAGACTAAAGGAACAGATTTAACAGCAGTTGAGTCTTAAACAAACAAAAAATATCTAAATCTAATCTTTTTTTTTTCTATTGTTTATTTGATCTTTGCATAAATCTTTTTATTTCTATCACGTTCTTTGAGAATTCTTCTTCCTTCTTTATTAGATAATGATAAGTTAATTTCACTATTTCTGCTCAAAGAACCAGTAAATATTTGTTTTTCATCTGCATATACTTCAATATTTTGACTGGCAAATCTTGGAGCTGCTTTTAATATAATTTTATCTTTTTTTATTATTACATCAAGCTCAATTCTTTCCTTGTTTGAAGTTGTTCGCTTAAAAGCGGATGATGTTTTTTTAAAATCACGCGAGAGAGCTTTTGAAAGTTTTGATATAACTACGTCTTGCCCGAAGCTATAAATCTCGAAGGCAAGTTGTCTTGAATTGAAATCTCTAACTTCTACAACAGGTCTGGCGAGATCTTTATCTCTAAAACCATGAGGTACTTTTACCGTCATTTTTATTATTAAAACTGTCGAAATGTCACCCCCCTCTATAAATATAATTGTATCTATAATAGAAGGGAGCATTCCAAGTTCGATGCGGCCAATAAATCTTTGTATTGCATCTATCGCAGATGAAGAGTGTACCACTCCAACCATACCAACACCAGATAACCGAAAATCTGAATATATTTCAAAATCTTTTGTGGTTCTTACTTCATCAAAAATAGTGAAATCAGGTCTTACTAATAAAAGAATATCTGCAGAATTTTCAAGATTACCCTCTAATTTAGTATACTGAGTAATTTCTGGATTAACTTGTAAATCTCTCACACTTTCTAAAGTTTTAACTACTTTATTCTGACTTAAATAATAATTAGCTAATGCTGCAGAAAAAGTTGATTTACCTGCTCCTGGAGATCCGCAAACTAATATTCCCTCTGCGGTTTGCAATCTCTTTTGTAGTCTAGCATCAATAGCATAATCCGATAAAGTTAGATTAACTAATGGACGAGTGGCGGTTATTTCTACGTCATTAGAAAAAGGAGGTCTTGTAATTACAATTCTAAACTCTCTCATTTGGGCAACTACTGCTCCCTCTCTTTCTATTTCTATAAAAGAGTGTTCATCTTCTCGAACATTTTCTATAATTTCTAATGCTAATTCTTCAATTTGTTGATTCTCAATAATTTCATCTGATATTTTTACTAAACGCCAATTTCCAGGAGCGCCCTTCTTAGCATAAGGAGCTAAATTCCTTTTAAGATGGATACTCATTGTTTTTTCATCAAAATATTCAAGTAACTTTAGTGAAAGTGGTTCTTTAGTTTTTTGAGGTTTTTTTTCCCATGCAAATAAAACTTCTACACCTTCAAAAATTGCTATATCTCCTTGGATACGGTCTGCTGTTATAAGGACAGCATCATTTTGTTGAGCTGACTCTCGTATTAATGCATCTAATTCTCCTCCTGGGGCCATTTTTATTTCTTCTCTGGTGGGACGATTTCCAATTACTTGAAGAGTGATTTCTCCTTTCTCATGTAAATCTCTTAACTTCTTCAAGACATTTAAACCATAAAATCCAATTTCCTTTTGAATATTAGTCCTATACTCAATTTCTGCGACAACAATATTAGAGATAAAGATTTCTGGTTTATTCCCTAATTCTCCATCTTCAATTAGAGCGAGAATTTGACCATTAAATATAACAGAAGTATCGCAAGCAAACTTAACTGGCATATTTAAATATAATAATGTCTCTCTGAATAAATTTATGTAGGATTTTGAAATGAATGATAATTATTACTACAATTATTCCAAAATATTTATGAATAACAATAATGAATAAATTATCTTTTTTTCCATTATAGTTTTATTTTACTATATTATTTCTTTGCTTAAATCAGCATTCAGTATAAAAATTATAAGGAGAGGATAATTCCGCTTCCCAATTATGATAAATAATTCTTTTTAGCTTCTTTTTAGCTTTTTCTTAGCTTTTTTAGAATTATATATCATCAAAGAAACAGTCATAATTCCTATACAAGTCAAAGATCTAATTATAAGATACCACACATTCCAAAAAAGATAATCTTCTGTGAATTCCTGATTTAACCAGAAATAGTCAATACCTTCATCAGAATCTGTAGGATTTATATTGTCATATAATACTTGGTAAGCTATAAATATATCATCTTCTTTCGATATACCCATTGAAATGTCACCAGAAGTGTTGATCTCTTTTTCTAACTTTGAATGTTTAATTTCTTTCCAATCAATTCCAAAATTTTTGCTTTTAAACACTTTAATTATACCACCATATAAATAACAGTAAAAAAAATTATCATCAGAGTCTATAGTAATTGGACCAAAATCAGCAGAGCGTTTTCCTGATAAATCTGAAGATTGAATTGTCCAATTAATACCAAAATTTTGACTTTGCAAGAAAACCACATCATCAAATTCATTCCATCCATACATATAAAGAATTTCTTTATGATAAATAACATCCATTGGCAAATCAATAATCGAAGTATTTAGGGAAGCAATATTTTCCCAGTTATAGCCAGAGTTTTTACTTAAAAATAATTCTACAAAGTCAGTGTGCTTCGAATTAAAACCTAGAAAAATATGACTATAATTGATATAGCAGATAACTGGTGTTATAATTGAAGATTCCATTATTTCTATATCGTCTGACCATGATTCTCCTCTATTTTCACTTTTAGTAAAACGACAATGTGCTTTGCCATCTTTTATTTCTTCAAAAATAAGCGCTACTTCATACAAATTTAAAAAATCTAAATCATAATGTAAATGAGATGGTTCTATTGGGTTTGTAATTTCATTTAAATATGTCCATGAATGTGCTTCATCTTTACTAGTATATAATTTATAAGTACCCTCATCTTCAAATATTAAATAAATTTCATCATCAATAAACTGAACATAAGGATTATCAATATCTCTTCCAAAGACTTTATTCCCATCACGAAATGGATATCCAAGCTTTACCATAGATAATTCTGGAGTTATTATGAAAATAAAAATTAACTGATTAAACAAGATAAATTTTAATAAAAATACAGTAAAGTACACCTTCTGACTTCTTTTTCTAAAAATTTTTAGCATCTTCACTAATAAGCTTCTATAAGGTAAAGATTATATTAATTCGAATTCCAATTCTAAATATATCCAATGAATTATTTAAATATAACTGATGTATCGCATGCAAATTTATCTGGCATTAAAATCAGAATCTATTTCCTTATTCATAATCTGAAATTTCTTGACACTATAATAGATTGGTTTACTCAATCTATCCACTGTTGCAACAATTAGTTCCTTGCGAGAACTCATAGCAACTTTAGACATTTTATCTAAAGCTCTTAATTCAATTGGATTTCCTTCAAAAACGGGAAAAATCAAATATTTTGCAGAATCTTTTTCGTAATCTGCTCCTCGATTATATACTCGAAATTCAATTCCATTGCCATATCCCGTGCGAACTATATACCCTCTCTTTCTTAGGTCCATGTAAATGATGTACTTATGCCATAATCTTTCGTCAAATTGAGTAAAATAAGTTAATAAGTCTTCAAAATCGTGTTGCTTTTTAGTTTTATCATTATCTTCCCATAATAGTATTCTATTTCTTTCGCAAAGAAGTAGCGTTTCGACTGGGGCTAATATTAAAATTTCTTTTTCTTCTTTTGTTTTTTCAACATTACCTATGTATGAATTCTTATAAAATTCTTCAATTCCTTCAAGATCCGAAATTATAACTTTATCTTGTTCTATAGCACCTTCTATTTGAATCTTCTCATCAGATTTTTCTGTCATATCCTAGTTTATAATTATATTTTCTAATTAATGAATTTAACCATTCTAAGGGTTTTTAAGAAAATTAAAT